>JBOGMR010000532.1:0-11963 GCA_050746825.1 Bryobacteraceae bacterium
CATCACGATTCCCAACGACCGGCTGCTGCACCTGGTCCCGCGCGGCACCAGCTTCCTCGATTCGTTCAAAATGGCCGACGACCTGCTTCGCCAGGCCGTGCAGGGCATTAGCGACATCATTGTCACGCCGGGCGTAATCAATCGTGACTTCGCCGACATCAGGGTGACGATGGCCGGGATGGGCTACGCGGTCATGGGCACGGCCGTGGCCTCGGGCGAGAACGCCGCCATCGAGGCCGCGCGCCAGGCCATCGCGTGTCCGCTGCTTGAAGACACCCGCATCAAGGGCTCGCGCGGCATTCTGATCAACATCACGGGTTCAAGCCGGCTCGGCCTGCACGAGGTCAGCGAGGCTTGCTCGATCATTCGCGAAGCCGCCGAATACGACGACGTCCAGATCAGCTTCGGCGTCATCGTCAATGAATCGTTGGACGATTCCGTGAAGGTCACCGTGATCGCGACCGGATTCCAGCCGGAGAACGCACCGGCCCCGGCGCGGCGGCCCGTCACTGCCGAAATCCGGTCTGCCGTTGCAATCGCCGAAGAGACGTTGCCGCCGCTCGAGTATCTGGCTTCCGCTCCCGAGCCGGCGCCACCGCCTCCTGCGCAGCCGGTTTACGAAGCCGACGACCTCGACACGCCCGCCTATCTCCGGCAGGGCAAGCTGCTGAATTAGAGTTCCCCGCCCAGGGGGAGCAGGCGTGGCGCGTGCGCCGGGACCAGAAATTCGCGCGGGCGCCACGTCTGTTTGGGCTGTGTGCCGTTAACGCGGTACGCTCCTGCGAATAGCCGACTCGCTCCGAAGTCCACGCTCATCCCGGCGCCTGCGTTGCAAATACACTTACGTGAATGCTGCTGGGTCGCGCCCACAAACCCCCAATGATATTGTGGAAGAATCCCTGTGAAAACATTCTTCCTTGTTCTTACACTCATCTTGTTCCCCTTTGTGGACGGGGCTCAGACGCGCAGAGCATCGCTCACTGGCCATCTCACTGACTCATCCGGCGGCGCGTTGGCCGGCGTTACCGTCACCAGCTTCGGTAATTCCGGACGCAACATTCTCGACGGCCCCGGCTCATTGGCCGTCAACCTGTCGTTGCTGAAGGACACCCGGGTCAGCGAAGACCTCAACGTGCAGTTCCGTGTCGAAACATTCAACGCGTTCAATCGCACGAACTTCAACCTGCCCGACCTGTTCGCCGGATCGCCGGCGTTCGGCAGGATTCAGTCGGCCGGCAGCCCGCGCCACGTGCAGATCGGAGTCAAGTTGTTGTGGTAGTGCCGTCGCATCCATTCGTTCCGCTGCTCGCCAGCAGTCATCTGCTGACGATTCTCGGCAACTTCTGGTCGCGACCGCTCGACACGGTGCGGTTTCCGGTCGAGTCGAAGCTGTACCGCACAGAGCCCGATGTACAGGTGCGAGTCGACACGCAGTGGCCGCCGCAGCCCGCGCCCGCCGGAGACATCGTGATGGTACATGGCCTCGAAGGCTCGGCCGAGTCCGGCTATATGAAGAGCCTTTCGCAGGCCGCGCTCGAATCAGGGTTTGCGACGCACCGGTTTCACATGCGCACCTGCGGCGGTACCGCGCATCTATGCAAGACGCTCTATCACGCGGGGCTCACCTCCGACCTCCTGTCGTTTTTGCGTCAGCTTCGCGCGCAGGGCCGGCCGCCCGTGTGTTTGATGGGATTTTCACTCGGCGGCAATGTGGTGCTGAAACTCGCCGGCGAGCTGGGCGAGGCGGGCCACGAGTTGCTCTCGGCCGTCTGCGGCGTCTCAACCCCGATCGATTTGATGGCCTGCGCCGTGCGGCTCGGCAAGCCCGATAATTTCTACTACGAGCGCCGCTTCCTGCGACGCATGTGCGCGCGTCTGCTCGCAACGGGCCGCTACCAGCCGTCCGACTTTCGCGGCATCCGCTCCATCTTCGAAATCGACGATCGCATCACCGCGCCCTCGTTCGGATTCGAGGGAGCCAGGCACTACTACGCGACGCAGTCCTCGCATCAGTTTCTGGAGCGCATCCGCGTGCCCACGCTGGTGGTGCAGGCTCGAGACGACACCTTCATTCCCTTCGAGATCTTCGATCATCCCGCGTTCAAGGCAAATTCGTACGTGCACCTGCTGGCGACAAAGCACGGCGGCCATCTGGGATTCCTTTCGCGCCGCCGGCCGCGGTTTTGGGTTGACGGCGTGATCCTCGAGTGGGCCACGGGTCACGACACTTCGAAATCCCAACCAAACCCCGGCTTATCCGCCGGCCGCGTGTAGATTCCCTCCGGTCCGCGCGTAATCATGTTGTCCTCTTCATAGCGCTGGTAGACTTCCTTCGGACCTCCCGGCGCCGGCATGAACAGCTCCGCCCAGGGGCTGTTGGTCGTCGCCATGATGAAGTGAACGCCGTCGCGCGAGCCGCCGCCGTGCGGGATCACCGGGATATCGTAAGCCGCCGCCAGCGCCGCGATCCGCCGCAACTCCGTCAACCCGCCGCACCAGTGAATATCGGGCTGCCAGATCTGCGCCGCGTTGTGATCCAGCAACTGCCGGAAGCCATAGCGTGTGTACTCGTGCTCGCCGGTGACGATGCGCGTCGACTTGATTGCCGCGTTCAGCCGGCCGAAGCCCTCGTAGTCGTGCGGTTGCAGGCACTCCTCCATCCAATAGACGCGGTATGGCGCAACCATCTCGGCCATCTCGATGGTGTAGCGCTCGGTCCACGCCATCCAGCAATCGAGCATGATGTCGCCGTCCGGACCCAGCAGCTCGCGCGTGCGTTTCACCAGTTCGACATTTTTCTTCATCCCCTCGCGTCCGTCCGCAGGCCCATGCGGAATCGCCAGCTTGAGGCGTTTGTAGCCGAACTCGATGTGCTGCTCAAGATCATTGCCGGTGCAGTAGGCCGGAAGCCGTGGCTTGGTCTCGCCGCCCAGCAGCTTGTACACAGGCATCCCGAGCGCGTTGCCCACCAGGTCCCACAGCGCGAGGTCCACGCCGCTGATCGCGTGAATCACCGCGCCCTTTCGGCCGTAGTACATCGTCGAGCGCCAGAGAATATCCCAGATCCGCTCGATGTTAAACGGGTCTTCCTTGAGCAGCAGTTTCGGAAAATGCCGCTCGACAAAAAAGCCGCCGCCGATGCCGCCTTCGCCGTATCCCTTCACGCCTTTGTCGGTCGAGATCTCCACCGTGAACCCGGGAAGCTGCCCCGCGTCCGGCTGGAACAGCGAGCGAGTGGCCTTGTACTCCGGGTAGATCGACATCGGGTTCGCGACCTCGACGCCGCTGGTCGACCACGACCCCGGCGCGGCCTTGTACGCCGGCACGGGCCGCTTCGGCCGCGTACGAACTAAGCGCACGCCGGTGATTGTGAGTTTGCTTTTCTCGGCCTGGAATGCGAGAGCAGGAACCGGGGCGGCGGCGAGCGCCGCTGCGGGTATGCGGGACAGAAAGGTTCGGCGTTGCATGGGATTAGTCTACATCCGTGCTCGCGTATGGCGCGTTATGATTTTGGCAGGATGAATCGTCGCACCAGTAGTACGACCAGGCGCCTGCGGGCAGCAAAAAAGAAGAGGAGCTTTACACTGTCGCGTTCCTCCGTGGCTTTCCTGCATCGTCTCCGGGTCGAACAGAACGCGCCCTCTACGTCGCTGGTCCTGGATGAACTGATCCGCGAGGCTGAAGCGAGCCGCCGCCACAGATCCGCTGAATCCGCAATCTCCGCCTACTACACCAATCTTCCAGAGCAGGATAGGAAGGAGCAGTCAGCGTGGGGAAGGTTCGCGATGGCTCAACTAGGCAAGGAACCTGCGTAGGTGACTGGCTCTCCAAAGCGTTTGCCCCGGCGTGGCGAGATTTGGTTCGTCAAGCTGCGTGTTGACCCGCCCGGCAAGGGATTGCGACCGGTCGTGATCGTTTCTGTCGAGGTGAGGAATAGGCACGAACGCGCCGATACGGTCCTGGCGATTCCGCTGACCACTTCGATTCACAAGGATGTGCCAACGCATGTTCTGTTGTCTGCTGCGGAAACGGGACTTCCGGCCGGCTCCAACGCGCGAGCGGAGGACATAACTGTGATTCGCAAGGCGAGCCTTGTCGAGCCGCGATCGAAGCTGCGGCAGCTAAGCCACAAGCGAATCTGTGGGCTCGCGCGCGCGGTGGAAGTGGCGATGGGCTGCGCTCCCTAACGGGGAGACAAGCATCGCCGAATCCGGCTACCCACTATGATAAAGGTCATGAAAACTCGCAGAATGTTCGCCGCATTGGTCGCCGGACTCTTGCCGGTATCAAAACGCCTGCGCGCGCTTCAGTCGCCCGTAAGCGCCAGACAGATTTTTCGCCGGACCTGCCTGCGGTGAACACAGCCGGATGGGAGGTCACTGCTGTTGAAGCCTGTCACGCTAAGCTGGGTTGACTGTTTAGCGCACTACCTTTGGATCGCCGCACGGCAAACTCCCGCAGTACACTGGCATTTGGGGCCATGAAGCTACTCGCCATCGGTGCGGCGCTACTGTGGGCGCAGAATCTCGCCGGCGAGGTCACGGTCACAGGCAAGGTCGTTGACGAGAATGCAGTCGCACTTGCAGGCGCCCGCATCGAGTTGCGTTCGGATCGGCATGAAGTCTCCGCACTGTCCGACATCGCCGGCAACTTTTCCCTAGGCGTTCCCCTTCCAGGCCGCTACCGCATTCGCGCCACGCGCAACGGTTTTTTCCTCTTTGACGGTGAAACGGAAATCCGCGAGGGACCGAACCAACTCCAGGTGACGCTGCATCACCTGCAGGAGTTTTTCCAAACGGTCGACGTCGCCTACTCACCGCCCGCAATCGATCCGCAGCAGCCCGCGGATCAGAAACAACTCAACGGCGTCGAGATCCTGCAGGTACCCTATCCCGCGTCGCAGGACGTGCGCAACGCGATGCCGTTGTTCTCCGGGGTCGTGCAGGACAACACGGGCCGCCTCCACTTCAACGGCGGCGCAACCGACCAGACCAATTTCACTCTCGACGGCTTCAACCTCTCCGACCCGGTCACGGGCCGCTTCGAGGCGCGCCTCAACATCGAAGCCGTGCGCTCGATCGACTTTGACAGCAGCCGCTTTTCTGCGGAAAAGGGCCGCGGGCCGGCTGGCTCAGTCGATCTAAAGACCGGCATGGGCGACGACCGCTTCCGTTTCGCGACCACCAACTTCGTTCCTGGCGTCACCTTCGTGCAAGGCGCACACATCAACAAGTGGACGCCGCGCTTGAAGCTCTCCGGTCCCTTTGCGCGTGGGCGGGCCTGGTTTCACAACGCCGTGGACCTCTTCTATGACGTCGATACGGTCACCGATCTGCCGCGCGGGGAAAATCGAAGCCGGGCGCTTACCGCGAGCAACCTGTCGCGCGTGCAAGTCAACCTGACCCCCGCCAACATTCTGACCGGCACTTTCCTGTACAACTACACCGACGACAATCACCGCGGCCTCTCGTTCCTCGACCCGATCGAAACGACCCTCGATCGCCGGCACGACTTCCACCTCGTCTCGATCAAAGATCAGATCTACTTTCGGCGCGGTGCGCTGATCGAATTTGGATTCGCCGGCAGCCGTGGCTCGACGCGAGAGCGGCCGCAGGGACGCAGCACCTACGAGATCCTGCCGTGGGGACGTCGTGGCAACTACTTTCTGCACCTGACGGGCCACCACGAACGCCAGCAATGGGTGATGAATGGCTACTTGCCCACGACCCATTCGCACCAGCTCCAGTTCGGCGTCGATCTCCAGCGCTCTTCTTTCGATCGCTTCCAGGACCGCCACGATTACCGGGTGCTTCGCGCGGACCTGTCGGTGGCGCGCTCCGTCACGTTCGCAGGGAATCCTTCCTATGGCCGCGGCAACTTCGAGCCGGCGATGTACGTTCAGGATCGATGGACTCCGGCCGCCGGCCTTCTGCTCGAAGCGGGTCTGCGGATTGATTGGGACGAAGTGGTGCGCGATGCCGTTTACTCGCCGCGCTTCTCGGCGGCGTACGCGCCCGAGTGGGCGGGCGGAACCAAGTTCGCCGCCGGCATCGGCGTGTTTCACAATGCCCTGAGTCTGTCCGCCATCAGCCGCCACCAGGATCAAATCGCACTGTCCACTTTCTTCGCTCCCGACGGCGCGGTGCGGCGCGGTCCGGTCGAGACCTCCTTCATGGTCGACGACCGCGAGTTGCGGGTGCCCCGCTACCACACGTTCAGCGCGAGCGTCGAGCGGAAGCTGCCGCTCGGCTTGTACGGCAAGTCGACCTACATGCGCCGCGTCGGCCGGCGCGGTCTCACGTATTTCACAGAAATCGAAGCTTTTGGCGTACCCTCTGTGTTTCGTCTGCTCAACGGCCGCAACGACCGTTACGACGCGCTTGAACTGACTGTGCGGCGTACGTTCGCCGGTAACTTCGAGTGGTTCGCCGGCTACACGCGTTCGAGCGCCCGCTCTGACGCGGTCGTTGACTTCAGTCTTGAGAATCCCATCTTCGCCGAGCAAGGACCCGGGCCGTTCGCCTGGGACGCCCCGCATCGATTCCTGATGTGGGGCTGGACGCCGGTTCCGCGGCGCATCCTCCCGCGCTGGCTGGCATTCGCTGTGCGCGATACCGGCGTCGCCTACCTGTTCGAAACACGCGCCGGCTTTCCGTTCGGAGCCGTGAATGAAGAAGGCTCCCTGGTCGGGCGCCCCAACGAGCGCCGCCTCCCGGGGTACTTCAATCTCAATCTCCACTTCGAGCGCAAGTTCCGGCTGCTGCGTTACCAATGGGCGTGGCGGTTCGGCTTCAACAACATCACGAACAGCGGCAATCCGAACACTGTGAACAACAACGTGGATTCGCCTACGTTTCTCGCCTACGGCCGCGGGCAGGCGCGCGCGTTTCAGGTCCGCCTTCGCTTCGTAGGAAGGATGTGACTTGGTGGCGCGGGAGTTTCGCCTGCGCCACATCAGGCCACCCTCGCCAACTTCGCCGCACTGATCGCCTGGCCTAAATGCCTCTGCGTGTGCTCCGCGATGTGCATCACCAGCCCCTGCACCGTGGCCGGCAGCCGCAGACGCCCGACCCTTCGCGGCTCTCTCAACGCCTCCGCATCGAGCGACCGGATCACGTGCTCCGTGCGGCGAAGCGCGCGATCCACTCCCGCAAGCAGCTCCTCCACGGTCGCGCCCGGCTCCATCTCCCGATCCTTTGTCTCGAGCTGCGCTTGGCTCAACTGCTCGCCTTCCAAGCACGTCGTGAGCCTGTCTACGCTTCCTGCGATGTGGCGCAACTGAAACCCGAGGGGCGCGAGTCCATGCGGACGCGCCCACACCTGCTCCGTCGTCAAGCCTTCGGTGTGGAGCGCCAGGTCTTCTCGCACCTGCTGGAAAGAACAAAGCGCGGGTGCAAGCAGGGGATCGACGCCCTCAATCGGCCCGCGCAGCCATGGTTCCGGCAAACCAGGCTCAGGCAAACCTGGCTCAGGCAAGTTCGACGTGCTCATTGATATACTCTGCCATATGATGAACCGACGCGAATTCCAGAAGCTCGCCCTCGCGGCCCTGCCCGCTTCCGCCCTCGCGAAGCCGAATTCGAAAATCGCCGGTGTACAGATCGGCGTTCAGTCGTACAGCTTCCGCGACCGCTCTCTCGACGACGCCATCAAAGGCATGGTCGACGCCGGTCTCAGCTCCTGCGAGCTTTGGCAAGGGCACATTGAACCGCGGGACTTGAAAGGCGAGGACCTTCGCAAATGGCGTACCAGCGTCTCCCTCGACGAGTTCAAAAAAGTCCGCCGGAAATTCGATGCCGCCGGAATCGAGTTGTACGCCTACAATTACAGCTTTCGCGACAACTTCAGCGACGAGGAAGTCCAGCGCGGATTCGACATGGCCAAAGCGCTCGGCGTTAAGCGCATCACGGCGTCGTCCAACGTCACGACGGCCAAGCGCGTCGATGCCTTCGCGCGGAAGGCCAGGATCTGGGTCGGCATGCACAATCACTCGAACATTCGCCCGAACGAATTCGCTACGCCGCAAAATTTCGCCGACGCGATGGCCGGCATGTCCGAGTACATCGTCGTCAATCTCGACATCGGCCATTTCACCGCCGCGGGATTCGACGCCGTCGACTACCTGAAGCAGAACCACAAAAAGATCGTCACGCTGCACATCAAAGACCGCAAGAAAAACCAGGGCGCCAACGTCCCGCTGGGCGAGGGTGACACGCCTATCAAGGAAGTTCTCGCCGTCCTCAGGGAGCACCGGTACCCGATTCCTGCCAACATCGAATACGAATACAAGGGCGAGGACACTGTGGCTGAGGTCAAAAAGTGCTATGAATATTGTAAGAAGGCTTTGGCCTGACCTCGATCTGTGCCCCTGGAGCTGTTCGATCCCCTGATCGCCGAGTGGTTCGCTGGCGCGCTTGGTGCGCCTACCGAGCCTCAGGTGCAGGGCTGGCCGCTCATCCGCTCCGGCCGTGACGTCCTTATATCCGCGCCCACAGGCTCCGGCAAAACGCTGGCCGCCTTTCTGATCTGCCTCGACAACCTCGTCCGCGCCGCCCGGCTGGGGCCACTCGAAGACCGCACCGAAGTTCTGTACATTTCGCCTCTCAAAGCGCTGAGCAACGACATCCGCAAGAATCTTGAGATCCCGCTCGGCCGCATTCGCGAGCTTGCCGCCGAAAAAGGAATTCCACTCGCCCCGATCCGAACCGCGGTGCGCACCGGCGACACGCCCGCCTGGGAGCGGCAGAAGCTCGGCGGCCAGCCGCCGCACGTGCTCGTGACGACACCCGAGTCTCTGTTCATCCTCCTGACGGCGGACAAAAGCCGCCGCATGCTGAGCACTGTGCGCACCGTGATCGTCGACGAGATCCACGCCGTCGCCGACGACAAGCGCGGCTCGCACCTGGCGCTTTCACTCTCACGTCTCGACCGGCTTGCGACTGCCGGACGTCCGCAGCGCATTGGCCTTTCAGCCACCGTCAGGCCGGTCGAGGAAGTTGCGCGGTTCCTCGGGGACCAGACCACGATCGTGCAAATCGGACATCGCCGCGAGATGGACATCGCGGTTGAGGTACCCAAGGACGAACTCGGCGCGGTCGCAAGCAACGAGATGTGGAGTGAGATCTACGACCGCATCGCCGATCTGATCCGCCAGCACCGCACCACGCTCGTCTTCGTCAACACGCGCCGCCTGGCCGAGCGTGTCTGTCATCATCTCGAGGAGCGCGTTGGAGAAGGCGCAGTCCTTCCGCATCACGGAAGCCTCTCGCGTTCGCTGCGTCTCACGGCCGAAGAGAAGCTCAAGAGCGGGCAACTCAAGGCAGTGGTGGCGACCGCGTCTCTTGAGCTGGGGATCGATATCGGCGCCGTCGGCCTGGCCTGCCAGATCGGCTCGCCACGCTCGATCGCCGTCGCGCTCCAGCGATTCGGACGCTCCGGGCACTGGGTCGGCGCGCGGCCGAAAGGCCGGCTATTCGCGACCACGCGCGATGAGCTCGTCGAGAGCGCCGCGCTCGTGCATGCCATCCGGCGCGGCGAACTCGATGCAACCGAGGTCCCCCGTAACGCGCTCGACATCCTTGCCCAGCAGATCGTCGCCGCAGCCGCGACTGAAGATTTCGGCGAAGACGAGCTGTTTGATTTCGTTCGCTCCGCTTATCCTTACCAGACCCTCGATCGTCGCGATTTCGATGCCGTCATCGACATGCTTTCGGAAGGGATCACGGGCGCGCGCGGCCGTCGTGGCGCCTATCTGCATCGCGACGCGGTCAACCACCGCCTTCATGGGCGCCGCGGCGCGCGACTCGCCGCCATCACCTCGGGCGGCGCGATTCCCGAGAACGCCAACTACCAGGTGATCGCGGAACCGGAAGGCGCGGTGGTTGGAACGCTCGATGAAGACTTCGCCGTGGAAAGTCTCGCAGGCGACGTTTTCCTGCTCGGCACCACGTCGTGGCGAATTCGCCGCGTAGAACCCGGCCGGGTGCGGGTTGAGGACGCGCACGGCGCGGCCCCCTCGATTCCGTTCTGGAACGGCGAAGCTCCCGGCCGAACGCTCGAGCTCTCGGCCGAAGTCTCCAGCGTGCGCGAGCGGCTGGTCGCGATGGACACGCCCGCCGCGCTCGCAGTGCTGGAGCAAGACTGCGGCCTTGACCGCCGCGGCGCCGGGCAAGCCATCGAATATCTGCGTGCGGGCCGCGGATCGCTGGGCGTCATGCCTTCGCAGCAAACCGTCGTCGCCGAGCGTTTCTTCGACGAGGCAGGCGGTATGCAGCTCGTGATCCACGCGCCGTTCGGTGCGCGCATCAACCGCGCCTGGGGACTCGCGCTGCGCAAGCGCTTCTGCCGCTCGTTCAACTTTGAGCTGCAAGCCGCCGCCACCGACAACGGCATCGTCATCTCTCTCGCCGAACAGCACTCGTTCCCGCTCGAAATTGTCTTCGGCTTTCTCAAGCCCGAGACGGTTAAGGAAGTTCTCACACAAGCTATGCTCGCGGCGCCGATGTTCACCGCGCGGTGGCGCTGGAACGTCTCGCGCGCCTTGGCCGTGCTGCGATTTCGCGGAGGCAAGAAGGTGCCGCCGCCAATCCAGCGCATGCTCTCCGATGACCTGCTGGCCGGCGTCTTCCCCGATCAGGCCGCCTGCGGCGAGAACCTCACGGGCGAGATTCGCATCCCCGATCACCCGCTGGTCAAAGAGACCATCGGCAACTGCCTCAATGAAGCCATGGACCTCGATGGTTTACGATGCGTCATCAAAAATATCGAGAGTGGCGCAATCCGTACTGTCGCCATCGACACGGCCGAGCCGTCGCCCTTCAGCCACGAAATCCTCAACGCGAATCCCTACGCCTACCTGGACGACGCGCCACTCGAAGAGCGCCGTACACGCGCGGTGCAATTGCGGCGTTCGCTGCCGGATAACCTCGCCGGTGGCGTCGGCGCGCTTGATTTGGCGGCCATAGAAGAAGTCCGCGAGGAATCCTGGCCCGTCGTTCGCGATGCCGACGAGTTGCACGACGCTCTGCTCACTTTGATCGTTCTCCCGCCCGAGCCCAAGTGGACGGCGTTCTACGAAACGCTGCGAACCTCGCGCCGCGCCACCACCGTGCGCATCGGCGAAGCCGTCTTCTGGATTCCGGCGGAACGCCTCGAGATCGCGCGCCGCGTATACAGCTTCGAGGCCGGCATCGCCGGCGTTCCTCCGGCGCGTCCTCTACCCGAGAGTGAAGCAGCGTGTGCAGCGGAAGTTCTGCGTGGATGGCTCGAGTCGACCGGCCCCATGACGGCGTCGTCCCTCTCGCGGACGCTGGCACTCGCTCGCGCCACGATCGACATCGCTCTGGCTCAACTCGAAGCCGAAGGCCAAGTCCTGCGCGGCCGCTTTACACCCAAGCCGGACAGCGACGAAATCGAGTGGTGCAATCGCCGCCTTCTCGCCCGCATCCACCGTCTCACGCTCGGCCGGCTCCGTCGCGAGATCGAGCCCGTCACAACGGCCGACTTCCTTCGCTTCCTCACCCGCTGGCAGCACATCGCGCCCGGCTCGCAACTGCACGGTGTCGACGGCCTCTTCCAGATCATCCGCCAGCTCCAGGGCTACGAGATCTCGGCGTCGGCATGGGAGTCCGACGTGCTCCCGCGACGCATCGCTTCCTACGAGCCGGAGTTGCTCGACGCGCTGTGCCTTTCGGGCGAAGCGATGTGGGGGCGCCTCTCGCCTCATCCGGCGTTCGAACGAGCCGAACCGCGCCGCGTGCGTCCCACGCGGGTGGCGCCGCTGTCCGTGTTTCTCCGCGAAGACTCGGCATGGCTCCTGGCCGACGGACGCGAGAGCCCCGAGGCGCTATCCCATCCAGCCCGCGACGTATTCTCGGTGATCGAGCGCCGCGGCGCGTCTTTCTTTGCGGAATTAGTTCGCGCGTCGGGCCGGTTGCCCAGCGAGGTGGAGGACGGCCTTTGGG
>JBOGMR010000533.1:0-3743 GCA_050746825.1 Bryobacteraceae bacterium
GCTGATGGGCGAGCGGCCTAAGGACCAAACGGTTTGGGTCAAGAACAGCAACGGCCTCCACGATGCGGCGATGGCTTCTATGAAGGCCGCGCAGGAAAAGAACGTGGATGCCTGGAAGGCATCGCTCGGCGCCATGGGCGCCGCGTGCAAGGGTTGCCACACCGTGCATCGGAAGCGGCCACAGCAGCAGGAACAGAAGCAGTAGGCGTCATCGCGCCGCCAAACGTAGCCAGCGCTCGAGCGCGTGGAAATGATCCACGTGATCGGGTGCGGCATTGCCTGCAAATCCGAGAACCAGCAGACGGCCGCGCTCGGCGCTGCTGGTGTGCTGCATTCCGAGCGGTCCCCACTTCAGGACTGGCCGGCGCCTGAGGCCCACGGCATCGAGCAACGCATCAGCCGTTTCCGTTGTGCTCGCGAAGGTTCCCGGGAAAATCTCCGAGTGAGTCATCACGAAGCGCTTGCGGCCGGCGGCCGCCTCGCCCGCCCAGGCGATGAACGGCTCGAGACCGGGCGCGTCAATTGGACCCGGTTTGCCTTCGGGAACGTAGCTGACGTGCAGTCCGTCCGCCAGCACGACCGCATCGATCAGTCGCCAGTTGTCGCGGTTACGGAGGATTTCACGGATCGCGCCGTAACCGGCGCTGAAGGCCGTCAGCACAATCGGCCGATACCGCGCGCCGCCGGCCTCCTCGATCAGTTGCGCAAATCGCGCGGGATCGGTGAACGCGCGCGAATAGACGCTCGAGCCCGCGCCAAGATGGACCGCCAGCACAGCACAGTCGCGACGCCATCGTCGAGCGCTCACCTCCGCGAGCCAGCGTGCACCGTTGAAATGGACGACCAACGGCGCCGTCTTGCGAGACGGACTCCGCAGCAGCGTGCCGAGCGTAAGGTTGACGCGCTCTCCGGAGACTTCCTGCTGCGTGACACGGCCGTGGGCGCGCGTGTGCTCGACCATCGGCGACGGATTCTGGGCGGCCTGCACGAGCAGCACGGCCGCGGCCAGAGTCGCGATCATCGGATCTTCATGAGCCACACTTCAGAGATCTGGCAGCCGCGCCCCGCACCGCCCTGCCCCGGATCGACGTTCCATTTCAGCCTCAACTCGCCGTCCGCGGTGGCCTCCGGCGGGATGTCGAACTCAACAGGCTTGAACGGCACGGGCTTTTCCATATATGGATGCACGGTGAACTTTTCATCGGCCATCAGGCGCAACGCGATGCGGCGGCTGGCGGTCGACGTCTCGCCGGTCATCGCGACGCGAACGCGATAGCGCGCGTGCGGGTCGAGGCCCGTATAGCGCATCTCGATCGGCGTGTCGAAGTGCGTCTCGGCGAAGCGCGACCACGTAGGCGGGTCGTTGGGCATGTAGCGGAAGCCGATGCGCGGCGACTCCATGTAGTAAGGATCGGCAGCGAATCCGCCGCCCAGAACAAAGTGAGGCCGATTCGCCGGATCGCCGAGATCGTCGTAGAAGCCGCCCGGACCCGGGTTGGCCCGATCGAGCAGCGCTTCGATGCCGCGCACGCGCGCCACCTCGGGTTCGAGCTTCCGCATTTCCGCGAACTGGTTCTTCCACCACGCTCTCCCGTTGAGCGGAACGTCGATCGTGTCCAAATTGTTGCCGCGGCCTGACTGCGCTTTGTAGCGCGCGACGCTGAGCTGCATCCGGATGCTCTGGTAGAGCGCTTCAGCCAGCTCAAAGACTCGGGCGCGGAGATGCGGCGCGGGCTGTTCCCCCGCGGCGTGATCGAGTTCGTGAGCCGCGGCGTCGAGAGCGACCGTCGATCCGGAGCGCCGCGCCTGCTGCAGGCGGTCGATCGCACGACGCTCCGCAGCCGTCTCATGGAGCAATCGGCTGCGGATGTAGGCGTCGTAGTAGGCGCGGTACAGTGCTTGTTGAAATCGCCAGTTCAACATGTCCTGCGGCGTGGCCGCGGCTTCCATTGCTTGAAACTGCCGCAGCGTGCGGTCGACGCCGTGGTTCGAGAGCAGCGGCCCGCGCCAGTTTTGTTCGAGCGCGAGCAGACCGTGAGCGAAGTCGTCCGCGAGGCGGCTGTTGATGAAGTAGCGGCTGTAGTCGCGTAAGATGTCGAGGACGTTCGCGTCCGGATTCCAGCCGAGGCCGCTCCAGACAATCTTGTTGACGTCGTCGTTGCAGCCTTCCGAGTAGGTCAGAAACCCGTTCGTATGGCGGCGGTGCGCGCGAAAAATGTGCGCCTGATCGAGCGGGCGCGGATTGATCGGCTCGCGATCGAGCGTCAGCGCGTACGCCAGATCCCAATCGGGCACGGGAAACTCGGCGCGAATCGTGTGCGTGATGTCCGGATAGTTGCGGACTGGATAACGCGCCGGGACCAGCTCGCGCAGCTTCGGAATCGTCACGCGCACCTGCGGGCCGTGGACGATGCCGGCCAGCCACTTCGGCTCGGTCTTCAGGATCGCGATGAATTCGTCCATCCACTCCTGGTTGAAGCTTTGCGGCGACACCCACATCTGCGCTCTCGGATGATGGCGGCGCAGCATCTCCGTCTGCTTTTCAAGCAGCGCCATGAGGTGCTTCGGCTGCGTGTGGCCGGGATCGCCGCCGGGCACGAAGACGTGGTCGATGCGCGGCAGACGGCGGAACACGTCGCCCCACTCCTTCAGCGCAAACTCGACAGTCTTGGGGTCTGAATAATCGCGATCCATGGCCGGATACCAGATCCAGACGTCGAGGCCGTATTCGGCGGCGATGCGTGACATGCCGGCCATCACGTCGATTTGCGGCGCCGGGAAATGCGGGCTATCGGCTGCGTCGTCGGACCGCGGCGGGATCAGCTCGATCGCGTTGGCGCCGAAGATGGCGAGGTCGCGAATGTACTGGTCCCACATCTCGAGCGTCCAGGCGTCGTAGGAATTCGTCTTGGGGCGATAGCCGAGCTGGTGTCCGCGCAAAGGAATTACGGGCGACGTGGTGATCTGTAGGGCGGCAGGTGCGGCGACGCGGCCGCGTCCCCAGTCGAGCGATCGAAGCAGGTGGCCGGCGCCGAACAGCGTTCCGCGCGCGTCGTTACCGGTGATGATGACGGAGCGGCCTTCGACCCGGATCCGGTAGCCTTCGGCAGGCGTAGCGCCGCGCGGTGGCTCAAGGACGATCGCGGGTGAGGATGCCGGCGCGGTTTCCGCAATCGCCAGCGTGCGGCCGCTGCGCCGCAGGATCTCTTCCGACAAAACGGTTGCGGCTTTGCGAGCGGGACCCGAGAGCGGCCGGGGCGCGACGATCACGGCCTGGCTCAGGTCGAGCCACTGTTGAGCAAACATGCACGAGGAGAAAAGCACGAAGACGCCGAAACGCATGCCAGCCAGTGTACTAAACTGATCCGCACGCGATTTACGACATTGCGCCGGGAGGGCATCACTGCAACCGTATGGACACCCGGCTTGTGCGGGATTCGAGGCGCGAGATTAGTCGGTTTCTGCGGATGCAGCTCGATCCCGGGTGAGGTCACTCTCTCACGGTCGCGGTTGCGTCAAGCTTTGTCGGCGCGGATCATCGTTCTGCCCACTCGAGCACGGCCGTCACTGGGAAATGGTCGGAAGGGTAGCGTCCTTGATCCGATCGAGTGACCGTCTCCGCTTCCGTAACGCGGAACGGCCCGCGATAAAAGATCCAATCGATTCGCCGCGCGCCCGGCCGGCTGCTGAAACCGTGGAAGGTTCCTTCGGGGCCGCTGCCGCGCGCCGACGCCGGCCAGGCA
>JBOGMR010000534.1:0-8473 GCA_050746825.1 Bryobacteraceae bacterium
GCCCTGGAGGAGCTTTGCCGCCTGCTGCACACAACCAAGGGGTCTGCTCTCACCTTGGGCTTTCGCTCGCTCGGCCACGTCGCAGGCCTTGGCGAGAGCGCGCTGGAGGATCTGGCTGCGGGCGGGCTGCAATGGACTCCTGCTTTCGAGAGAACGATCTCCGGCGCCGTCGGCTGCCTGGAGCAGCTTGCCGCCGGCGCGACGCGCGGGGAATTCGACCAGCGCCCGATGGTTGCGGCCGCCATCCGTTCTTTCCGGCGATTTCGGGGACTGTCCGAGTCGGGCGATGCGGAGGAGATCGAGGCCGCCCTTGCGGCGCCCGCTGCGGTGGGCCCGGCCGTGCGGGACGAAATCCCGCCGGATGTTCTGGAAACGTTCCGCCAGGAAGCGGACGAGCACCTTCAGAGCATCGGCGAACTCCTGCGCCGCCTCTCGCACGAGCCCGACCGCGGGCGCTTTCTTTCCGAAGTCCGGCGCGGCGTGCACACCCTAAAAGGATCCGCGGCCTCTGTCGGACTGTCCGAAGTCAGCCGCCTGGCGCATCGCCTCGAAGACCTGCTCGACCGTTTGAGCCAGGGTACGCTCGCCCTCTCCGGCGACGTGCAGAGCCTTCTGTTTGCGACCTTCGACGCGATCGAGGACATGATCGGCGACAGTCCTATCGGAGCCGCGGCGCCGGTGCGATGCGAATCGATCTACGTCCGATATGCTGCGCTGCTCAACGACGACGCTCCTGCCGCCGCCGCCCTCGCGCAAGCCCCAACATCGGCCGGCTCTTCTCCACAAGATGGCGCCGCTCCGCTTCCCAAGCCCAGTGACTTCGTCAGAGTTCCCGTCAAGCGTCTGGACGAACTGGTTCGTCTGGCGAGTGAGCTGGTCGTGAGCCGTGCGTCCTACGAACAGTCATTGGCCGCCTCTCGCAATCATCTCACCGAACTCGAGTTCAGCATCGAACGGTTGAAAAAAGGCTCGGCCGGTCTGTCGGCGACGGAGCCGCCGGCCCAATCAGGCGGCGCGCGGGGGAAAAAATCGCCGCTCACTCCCGCTCCGGAACCGTCGCGCGTACGCAATGGAAAGCTGAAACACGCCGACTTTGACTCCCTCGAGTTCGACCGCTACACCGCGCTGAATCTTTCCGTGCACAACGTCAACGAAACGACCGCGGATCTGGCGGCGGTCTCGGCGGAGCTGGGCGGGGACGCCGGCGATTTCGACAGCCACCTGGCCCGCCTGGAGCGTCTGACTCGTGACATCCAGGATCGCCTGATGCAGTTGCGCACAGTGCCGCTGCACTCCATCGCAACCCGGCTGCACCGCGCCGTGCGGGTCACCAGCGAGTTTCGCGGAAAGCCGGCCAGCCTCAGCATCGAAGGCGAGCAGATCGAGTTCGATAAGACGATGCTCGACGAGATCGAGGGCGCGCTCGAACACATTCTTCGGAATGCGATCGATCACGGGATCGAAAGTGCGGACAGCCGGCGCGCGTCCGGAAAGCCGCCGGCCGGCCAGATCGTCCTGAGAGCCTGCTACGAGGGCACGCAGATCGTGATTCGCGTTTCCGACGATGGCATGGGCCTCAATGTCGACAGGCTGCGGGCCGAATCCATTCGCCGCGGCTATTACACCGAGCACGAGGCGCGCGTGGCCTCGCGGCAGGACCTTCTCGATCTGATCTTCGAACCCGGATTCAGCACAGCCGCCGAAGTCAGCGAAGTGTCCGGCCGCGGGCTGGGTCTGGAAGCCGCGCGTGCCGCCGTCAGCCGCCTGCGCGGCGTTATCTCGGTCGAAACGCAACCCGGATCGCGAACCGAGTTCACGCTTCGCCTGCCGCTGACCCTGGCGGTGCAGCGGGTTCTCATGGTCCGGGCGAGCGGCGAGACGTTCGCCATCCCGCTGGCCGCGATTTCCCAGGTTCTGCGCGTCGATCCCGCTTCGTTCGAGCGCCTCGGACGCAAGCCCGTCATTCGCATTCACGGCAGAGTCGTTCCGGTCTTGCGGCTCAACGAAGCGCTCGATCTGCCGGACCCGCCCGACCCGACCGTTCTCACACCGCCGGCCGTCGTCCTTCAAATGGGCAGTCTTCAGGCGGCTGTCCTGGTCGATTCGGTCTTGCAAGCCCGCGACGCGGTAGTCAAGAGCCTGGGCTCGGTGGTCACGCGCACGCCTGGCATCAGCGGAGCGACGCTTACCGGCGACGGCAGCGTCGTCCTCATCGTGAATCCCGCGGAGTTGATCGCAGAAACCGAGGAGCAGGCCCGAGCCCCGCGTGCGCCGGCGCGACAACCCGCTCGCGCCGCGGCGCAGATCGAAGTGCTTCTGGTAGACGATTCAGTGAGTGTGCGGCGTGTCCTCTCGAATCTTCTGAGGGATCGCGGCTGGGTACCGGTGGCCGCCAAGGACGGCCTGGAAGCGCTGGAGATGCTGCGGCGTGGCAAACGGCCGGACGCGGTGCTGCTCGACGTCGAGATGCCGCGCATGGATGGCTTCGAGCTGACCGCTGCGCTCCGCCGCCAGGAAGCGTTCAAGGATCTGCCGATCATCATGTTGACTTCCCGCTCCGGTTCGAAGCACAGGAGCAAGGCCATGGAGCTGGGAGTCACCGAGTATTTCGGAAAGCCCTTCCAGAATGACGCGCTGCTAGCCGCCATCGAGCGCGCCGTGGACGCGGCCAGGGGGACGGCTGCGTGAACCACACCGGTGCATTGCGGATTGTCGCCTGCGTCTCCGGCGGCGTCAGCTACTGCTTGCGGATCGACGTCTGCCATGGCGTGCGCCGTCCTGAGGAGCTCGTCGCAACTCCCGCCGTCGACGGCTCGATTGGGTGGGTGGGGCTCGAGGGGCGGCGCGTCGACGTGTTCAACCTCGCTGACCTTCTCGGGCAAGCCGCCCGCGGCGCTTGCGGGGCGGTCATGGTCCTGAGGCGCCCGAAACCGTGGGCGCTCGCCGTCGAGGATGTGCTCGGATATCTCGAGTTGCCCGAAGATCAGATCGCCTGGACGGACCCGGCGCTCTCCGATCCCATGGCCGCCGTGGTCGACCTGCCGTCGGGGCCTGCGATGCTTCTCGACGAGACGCGCCTTCATCCGGAGTCCCCGCGAGAAGAAGCGTCGCCGCAGCCACGGCCCGTCCTGCTGCCGGACCCGGTGACGCCGGCCCGCGCGCGCCGTGTTGTCACGTTCCACGCGCCCGGATTTTCCGATCCGCCGGTTCTGTTCGCTCTCAGCGCCGCCCAGGTTCTGGAGGTCTCCCGTTCCTTGACCATTGCGCCGGCGCCGTTCGCGCCCGGCCCGTTCCTTGGATTCGCGAAGTGGCGCGGACGGGCGATTCCGGTCATCGATCTGGCCCGCGCCTTCGGTCTGACTTCAGGAGACCGGGAGGAACCGTTGTTCGTCGTAGCGCGCGGCGCAAGCGACGCTCAGGCTTTGGCGATCCCGGCCGGTCCTGGAATCGGGAAGTTGAATCTCCCGTTGCGCCTTGGCAAGCCCTCGGAGCCGCTGCCGGTGGAGAACCGGTTTGCGCTCGGCGTTTTCACGCTAGAAGGGCAGCCCCTGGTGGTTCCAGATCTCGACCGCATGCTCGCGCGACTGCGCGCCGGCGTTCGTAAACCCGTCCACCCGGACCCGTCGCAGACCGCGCCGGCGCCCCCCAGGAGTATCGCGGCAGGCCAGAGCTTTTGACAAATTTGATTCGGGGAGGTGAATGATGCACGGACTGATTATCGCGGAACTGCACAACTTCGTGGTCGCGAAGTTTGGAAACGACGCTTGGAAAGCGCTGCTCAAAGAAGCGGGGATTCGCGACACGAGGCGCTATTTCCCGATCTTGACCTATCCCGATGAGGAGGTGCTCTCGCTGGTCGGAACCGCATCCCGCCTGACCGGCATCGATGCGCAGCTTCTGCTGGAGGACTTCGGCCAGTTCATCGTGCCTTCGCTGCTCGACGTCTATGGAATCGTGATTCCCGCGGGGTGGAAGATGCTCGACGTTCTCGAACACACCGAGGACTTGATTCACCAGATGGTTCGCAAGTCGACGCACCATTCCTCGCCGCCGTTCCTCGAGTGCCGGCGGACTTCCGACAACGAAGTCGTGATCGTCTACAAGTCGCAGCGAAGACTCTGCGCCGTCGCCAGGGGCATCCTCAAGGGATTCGGCGAGCGCTTTCGCGAAAACATCCACATCGTCGAGAGCACGTGCCAGCAGAAGGGCCATAGTGTCTGCACGATCGCCGTCACCGCGGCCGGCACTGCCATCGGTGCGGCGCGCGGCCGCACAGGCTGAATTGAGCCGCTACCCTGAGGGAGCGTCGAAGTGGCGGATTTTGTTCATCGGCCCGTGAACGCCGGCGACCGCTTCTCGAGGTAGTGCGCCACTCCCTCGCGAAAATCTTCCGTACCGAAGCTGTCCACCATTTCGCGCACCGCCACGTCGACGGCCTCACCGAGTCCGTGGAGTTGCGCCGCGTAGACCTGCCGCTTCATGATTCCGAGCGAGCGCGGCGACACCGACGTGGCCAGCTCTCTCGCAAACGCCTGAGCCGCCGCGACGAATCCGCCGGCCGGAAGGACCCGGTTCACCAGTCCGATCCGCAGCGCTTCTTGCGCGTCGATGGTCTTTGACGTAAACATCAGATCGATCGCGTTCGGGAGCCCGACCAGCCGCGGCAGCATCCACGCCATGCCGTATTCGGCTACCAGGCCACGCTTCGAAAAAATCACTGAAAACTTCGCCGCCTCCGACGCGAACCGGAAATCACAATAGAGCGGAATGACGAATCCCAGACCGACGGCCGGCCCGTTGATCGCGGCGATAATCGGCTTCGGCACGGTGAGCAGCCAGACGTGCTTCTTGCGGAAATCCCGAGGCGCGTCTCCGTCGCATTCCACATCCGCAGTTCTACGCGCGCCCGATCCGCCCGAAGAGGCCACGTCGCTCAGCAGGCTCATGTCGGCGCCCGCGCAGAAGCCGCGTCCGGCGCCCGTGATCACGATCGCGCGCACCGAATCGTCCGCCGCAGCCGCGCGCAACGCGGCGCCGGCCTCTTCCTCCACGCGTGCTGTCCACGCATTCAGCCGCTCGGGCCTGTTCAGCGTGATCGTCGCGACCCAATCCGACACCTCGTACACAATCTCTTCGTACGCCATGTCGAATCAGTTTATCGGTTATTAGGGCTTACCGAAACTCCACCATACGCACAACCTTCACAGCGGGATTCTCCCGCAATTGCGCGAGCACGCGCTCCGGCACCACTTCGTCGGTGCCCACCAGGGCCACGGCTTCGAGCGGCTCGCCGGGCGCAAACGGCGTCTCGCGCCGGCCGAGCGAAAACGTGGCGATGTTGATCTTGTTGCGTCCCAGCACGCCGCCGACGTGCCCAATCACACCCGGCACATCCTGATTCATCATGAAGATCATGTGGCCATCGAGCGAAGCTTCGCAGTAGATCCCGTCCACCTGCAGCAGCCGGGCGCGATCGAGCACCACCGCGCCTTCGACGCTGGCGACCTGAGAATCGGTAACCACTTCGAGTCGAATTGTGTCGCTGTGCCCGGACCGCTTCTCGTGAACCTCAGCGACGTTCCAGCCGCGCTGCGCCGCGATCTGCATCGCATTCACCAGGTTCGCCTTGTGGGTCATCGACCGGTTCAGCACGCCCGCCAATCCCGCGTTGCGCAGCAGATTCGTGTTGCCCTCGGCGAGCCGGCCTTTGTAAGTAAGCCGCACCGTCTTCGGATTGCCGCTCGCGATGTACGCCGCGAAGTTGCCAAGCCGCTCCGCCAGCACCATGTACGGACCCAACGTGCGGTACTGCTCCGGCGACAGCGCAGGCATGTTCACCGCATTGATGGCGACGCCGTTCTTCAGATACTCCACCATCTGTTCGGCGATGCGCACGCCGACAATCTCCTGCGCCTCTTCGGTCGACCCGCCGATGTGCGGCGTCGCCAGAACCGGATCGAGCCGGAACAGCGGAAAATCCGGGGCGGCGGGCTCCACCGTAAACACGTCCAGTGCCGCGCCCGCCACTTTGCCCGCCTCGATCGCCGTCTTCAGTGCGTCATCGTCAATCAGCTCACCGCGGGCGCAGTTTACGATGCGCACGCCCGGCTTCATCTGCGCGAACGCCTCGCGGCCCAGCAGGTGATTCGTCTCCGGCGTCAACGACACGTGCAGCGTGATGTAGTCGCTCGAGCGGTACAGTTCAGCGAGCGGCGCCAACTCGACGTTCAAGTCGCTCGCGATCTGCGATGTCACGTACGGATCGTGCGCTACGATCCGCATCTCGAACGCGCGCGCACGCTTTACCACTTCGCGTCCGATGCTGCCGAGTCCGACGATGCCGAGCGTCTTGCCGCGTAGCTCACTGCCGATAAATTTCTTCTTCTCCCACTTGCCGCCCTTGGTTGAAGCGGTGGCTTGCGGCACCCGCCGGGCCATCGATAGCATCATCGCGAGCGTGTGCTCGGCCACGGAAACGGCGTTGCCGCCGGGCGTGTTCATGACCAGCACTCCCGCGTCCGTCGCCGCTTTCAAATCGACGTTGTCGACGCCGACGCCCGCGCGCCCGATCACGCGTAGTTTCGGAGCCTGCGCCAGCACTTCCTTGGTCACTTGCACCGCGCTGCGCACAACCAACACTTCCGCTTCGGCGAGGTGCGCCGCATACTCCTTCGGATTCGAAACGATGACGTTCCATCCGGCCTGGGCCTGAAGCAATTCCAGACCGGCCGCGGCCAGCGGCTCTGCAATCAGAATGTTCATGTTCTTGTTGGCTGGTGGCGAACACGAGCGGAGGCCGCTCCCTCACGGTCGCGGTTCTGTGTGAGGCCGCGCACGGAACCGAGCGGCCCTGGTCTCTGGTTAACCTTAGGCAGACCCATCACCCCACGGCGACCGGCGCCTGTATCGCGACGCCGGCATAAACACGCTCGACTGCCGCCACCCCCGATCCGAACCGGACGGGGTATCCGTGCGCGTGCAGAATGAGCTCGAGTGCTGCAATCACCGCGAACAGGTCTGCGAAGTCGAAGTAGCCCAGGTGCGCAATCCGGAAGATCCGGCCTTTCATCGAACCCTGGCCGTTCGCGATGATGGCGCCGAACCGGCTGCGAAACTCCTTCACGATTACGCCGGAATCCAGGCCTTTCGGCGCGCGAACTGAGGTAACCGACGATCCCGGCGACCCGGCCGCAAACAGCTCCAGCCCCAGTTCCTTGACCGCCGCGCGCGTCGCCTGCGCCAGCAACTGCGCGTTCTCGATCAACTGCGCCATGCCGATGCCCTTCACGTATTTCAGCGCCTCGGCGAGCGCGAGAACCAGCGACGTCGCGGGCGTCCAGCTCGACTCGCCTTTCTCCCCGTTCTTTTTTTCCTTCTTGAAGTCGAAATAGAAACGCGGCAGCGTTGACCTCTCGCAGAATTCCCACGCCTTCCGGCTGACGGAACAAAACGCCAGGCCCGGAGGAATCATGAAAGCCTTCTGCGAGCCGCCGATGACGACATCGAGTCCCCAGCCATCGATATCGAGCGGCATGGCGCCGATTCCCGTGATCCCATCGACCACCAGAATTGCTCCCGTCTTCCGCACGGCCAGTCCCATGCCTCGAACGTCGTGCGCCGCGCCGGTCGAGGTCTCCGATGCCTGCACGAAAACACCGCGCGCGGCGGGCTCGGACGCGAGCGCCGCTTCCAGACGCGAAACCGAAACCGTGTCCCCATATTCGGCTTCGAGCACCGTCGCATCGAGTCCATACGCTTTCGTGATCTCGACCCAGCGCTCGCCGAATTTGCCCGCGCAGCACACAATCACTTTGTCGCCGCGCGAGAACAAATTCGAAACCGACCCCTCCATCACACCTGTGCCGGACGACGCGAACATCAGCACATCGTTCGATGTAGCCAACACTTCCTTGAGGTCCGCCAGCGCCGATTTGTAGACATTGCGGAAGTCCTCGGTCCGATGATGCATGTCCGACGCCATCATCGCGTGCAAAGCAGGCGGATAGAGAGGCGTAGGGCCTGGTGTCAAAAGACGTTGTTTTTTAATGTGCATGTGAGGGCTTAGTTCAATAGAATAACATGTTGTCATGGCGCTCCTCGAACGGGTTCAGAAAGACATGGTGGATGCGATGAAGGCGCGGGACGAAGCCCGCCTCAGCGCCATCCGCATGATCAAAGCCGCGCTGCAAAAGCATGCCGTCGATTCGATGAAACCGCACGACGAAGCCTCCGAAATGCAGATCCTCAACATGCTGATCAAGCAGCGCACCGAAGCCGCCGAGATGTTTCGCAAAGGCGGCCGCGGCGAGCAGGCCGAGAAGGAAGAAGCCGAGCGCACGCTCATCGAAGGCTACATGCCTGCGGGAGCGGCGCCGGAAGAAATCGACGCCGCCATCGGCGAGGCGCTCACCGAGACCGGAGTGACTTCGGCCAAGCAGATGGGCGTCGTGATGAAAGCAGTACAGGCCAAACT
>JBOGMR010000535.1:0-4133 GCA_050746825.1 Bryobacteraceae bacterium
GAGCTGGATCGATCGAGTTACGGCGGATCTGTGGAACGTGGTTGCGTTGATGGTCGTATTGGGAACGGCCGGGACGGCACTCGCAACTACGGGCGTCTACGGCTCTGTCTCGTTTGCAGTCACTCAGAAGACACGCGACCTCGGCGTCCGTGTGGCTCTTGGCGCCACGCGCTGGGATATCGTCCGCGAGGTGTTCACATTCGGCAGAAAGCCAGAGGTGCATGGACTGATTGTGGGCCTGTGGATGTCTGTCGCGACCGCAGCGGGTCTGCGTGAAACTGCCAAGGGCCCGTTGCTTCGGTTGGACGCCAGCGAGCCGGTCCTTTACGTGAGTGCCGCGATGCTTCTTGCCGCGGCGGCGGTGATTGCGATGCTCGCCCCCGCGCGGCGCGGCGCGAACGCCGATCCCGTCGAAGCCCTGCGCTGCGATTAGCGGTGGGGGAGAATCGACGGCGCGTAATCAATTCTTCAGCCGCGCGCGTCAGCCTTTTACGCAAATCAATTGTCTCAGTGTATGAACCACTTCGACAAGATCGCGTTGCGCATTCATCACCGCATCGATTGATTTGTACGCCATCGGTGTTTCGTCGACTACCTCGGAATCCTTGCGGCACTCGACGCCTTTGGTCGCTTCGATGTGATCGGCGACGCTGAAGCGCCGCTTCGCCTCGTTGCGCGACATGGCGCGGCCGGCGCCGTGGCTGCAGCTCTCGAAACTCTCCGGGTTGCCGAGGCCGCGCACGATGTAGGACCGGGCCCCCATACTGCCGGGAATAATTCCCATATCGCCGCGGCGCGCGCGCACAGCGCCTTTGCGCGTCACCAGCACATCGTCTCCATAATGATGTTCGCGCGCAACGTAATTATGATGGCAGTTGATGGCTTCGATGTGCGACTCGAATGGCTTTACTTCCCCGGATGCGCGAACCGTTTCGATGATCGCGTCCATCATCAGCCGGCGATTCGATAGTGCGTAACCCCGAGCCCATTGTACGGCGTCAACGTATTCATCGAAATGGCGCGTGCCTTCTTTCAGGTACGCGAGGTCTTTGTCGGGTAGATTGTTAATGTGCTCGCGCATATCCTCGCGCGCCAGCTCGATAAAATAGGCGCCAATCCGATTGCCGGCGCCGCGCGATCCGCTGTGCAACATAAACCAGACCTGCTCCGATTCATCGAGACAGACTTCGATAAAGTGATTACCCGTGCCGAGCGTGCCCAGGTGGTTGACGTCATTCCCACGGTTGAGCTTGGGATGCCTGGCGGCGATGTCGTCGTAGCGCGGCTTGAGACTCGCCCAGACTTCTTCGACGCGAGGCGGAATCCGTCCCCAGGCGCCGCGGTCGCCTTTTCCGCCGTGATTCGTGCGCCCGTGCGGAACGGCTTGTTCGATGGCCGAACGGATGCCGTACAGGTTGTCCGGCAGATCGCGCGCGTTCAGGCTGGTCCCAACCGCCATCATGCCGCACCCGATGTCGACGCCGACGGCTGCGGGAATGATCGCGCCTTTCGTCGGGATCACGCTGCCTACGGTGGCGCCGATGCCGTAGTGGACGTCCGGCATCGCGGCGATCCAACGAAAGATGAACGGCAGTCGCGCGGCGTTGAGCAGTTGCTTGCGGGCTTCCTCCTCGACCGGCACGCCTTTCGTCCAGGCCTTCACGGGAACACCCGTGTCCCCCGCGATCACGTTGTATGATGTTTCCGGCATATGGCGGCGCCCACTTCCATTATGACGCCGGCAGCGCGCGAGTTACCCCGCAAGCTCAGCTTCGTCGACGCGCTGGCGATCGTCGCCGGGACAATGATCGGCTCGGCCATCTTCATCGTGCCGAGCACGATCGCGCAAACACTGCCCTCCACCGCGTCGATCGTTTCAGTGTGGGTCGTCGCCGGAGTGATCACGTTCTTCGGTGCGCTGGCGTTCGCCGAGTTGGGCGCGATGATGCCTGCCACGGGCGGCCAGTATGCGCATCTCCGTGAGGCGTACGGCCCGCTGTGGGGATTTCTGTTCGGATGGGCGCTGTTTCTCGTGATTCGATCGGGCGGGACCGCAACGCTGGCCGTCGGCTTCTCGATTTACCTCGGGCAGTTCTTGCCGCTCAGTCCGATCACGTCGAAGCTCGCGGCGCTGGCGCTGATCGGCGCGCTAACGTGGGTCAACTATCGCGGCGTGCGCCAGGGCGCGGCGGTGCAGAAGACGTTCACGCTCCTCAAAGTGCTTGGGCTTGTGATCCTGATCGGCAGCGCGGTGCTGAGCGGCGCGCCATCAAAGATGACTTGGGAGCCCGCGACGATTTCGCTCAATCAGTTCGGTGTCGCGATGATCGCCTGCCTCTGGGCCTATCAGGGTTGGTTCGCAGTGTCGTGGGTGGCGGGCGAGGTCCAGCGGCCCGAGCGCAACCTGCCGCTCTCGCTCGTGCTTGGCGTCGGCATCGTGATGGCGATCTACCTGTCGGCGAACTTCGCGTATCTGCACGTCCTCACGCTCCCGGAAATCATGAAAGCGGATCGAGTCGCCTCGCTCACCGCCGAGCGCGTGATGGGTCCGATCGGGTCTACGTTCGTGTCACTCGCCATCCTGGTCTCGATCGTCGGCGCGACAAACTCCGGCCTTCTCGCCGGACCGCGCGTCTACTTCGCGCAAGCGCGCGACGGCCTGTTCTTCGCGAAATTCGGCGAAGTGCACCCGCGCTTCGAGACTCCGGCCTTCTCCGTGCTGATGCAGAGCGCCTGGGCCGCAGTTCTCGCGGCCAGCGGATCGTACGAGAAGCTGTTCTCCTACGTCATCTTCACGTCCTGGATCTTCTATGGCATGACGGTTGCGGCCGTCATCGTGCTGCGCCGGAAACAACCCAACCTCCCGCGCCCTTACAAAATGTGGGGCTACCCGATTACGCCGGTCCTCTTCGTGCTCGTAACGGCGGGTTTCGTGGTCAACACGATTTTCACAAAGCCCGGCCCATCGCTGATAGGATTGCTACTCGTCGCCACCGGCGTCCCCGTGTATTACGCGTGGAGGGTCAGCGCTCGCCGCCAGTAACCGCTATATTGATGTCGTGGCCTCGCCGAAAGCCCGCAAAGTCTCTCTCTCCAAATCCAAAATCCTCCGTGGCTATGCGGAGAAAACGCCCGGCTCTGCCAAGCTGTATTTGAAGGCTCGCGACCTGTTCCCCGGCGCGGTCACCCACGTCGGCCGCTATTTAAAGCCGCACCCGCTCTTCGTCGCTCGCGCCGCAGCCTCCCGCAAATGGGACGTCGACGGCAATGAGTATGTCGACTATTTCGGCGGCCACGGCGCTCTGATGCTGGGCCACAATCATCCCGTGGTGCTCGAAGCGGTTGAAGCGCAGATCAAGAACGGCTCGCACTACGGAGCCTCGCACGAGCTCGAAGTCGAGTGGGCGCAGCTCATCCACGAAATGGTTCCCTGCGCGGAGCGCATTCGTTTCACCTCCTCGGGAACCGAAGCCACGATGCTGGCGATGCGCGTGGCCCGCGCGTTCACTCGCAAGAACGCGGTCCTTCGCTTTCACGGCCATTTTCACGGCTGGCACGATCAGGCTGCGGCGTCCACCGAGTTGGCGCCCGGAATTCCCAAAGAGACTGCCGGCCTCGTCGTACTTTGCCCGCCGAACGACATTGCCGCGTTCAAGCAGACCTTGGAGAGCCGCAGCGACATCGCCGCCGTGATCCTCGAGCCGACCGGCGCCACCTTCGGGCAAATCCCGACGCCGGTCGAGTTCCTCTACGAACTTCGCGAGCTCACGCGCCGCCACCGCATCCTGCTCATCTTCGACGAAGTGATCACTGGTTTCCGCTGCTCGCCAGGCGGCGTTCAGTGGGAGCACGGCATCACGCCGGATCTGGTGACGCTCGCCAAAATCGTGGCGGGTGGCTATCCGGGCGGCGTCCTGGCAGGACGGTCCGACATACTCGAGGTGCTCCAGCATCGCGAGGGTGAACCGATCGCCGGGCCGCCCGTGGCGCACCAGGGCACGTTCAACGCGAATCCGGTGTCCGCCGCTGCCGGCGTCGCGACGCTGCGCCTGATCCGCGACGGCGGCTTTATCTCGAAGGCCAACCAAACCGCCGCGGCGATTCGCAAAGGCTTGAACGACGTACTGAAACGC
>JBOGMR010000536.1:0-3474 GCA_050746825.1 Bryobacteraceae bacterium
GGCGTTACGGGAATCTTCAACATCGCCAGCGCACAGCCGGTCTCCATGAAGACGCTGGCCGAGCTGGTTGTTCGCGCTGCGCCTGGATGCCAGAGTCAAGTGCGGCCATCCGGAGAGCCCGACACGCAGGAAGGCGCCACAGCTCTGGTCTCCATCGACAAGGCTGCGCGAATGCTTGGCTGGAAGCCGCGAACTTCGCTGGAGGATGGAATCGCGGCTTGCGTTCGAGCCCGGCTGGGCGCCTGAAATCATGCGAATCGGATTGCTCTCCGACGCCCATGGAAACGCCTTCGGGCTGGAGCGCTGCCTTCAGGCGATGGCCGGACTCAGTGCCGGCCGCCTCTACTTTCTGGGCGATGCGGTAGGCTATCTACCTGGCGAACAAGACGTCCTGGCTCTGCTGAAAGACTCAGGAATCATTTGCCAGATGGGAAACCACGAAGCCATGCTGCTCGGCCGTCTGCGGCCCCATCCGGAAAACGAGCCGATTTACCGCCACTCGGCCGCCTTCGAGAGGCTCGGGTCAGCCGGCCTTGCGGCCGTTAGCGATTGGCCGGCGTCGCGCGAAGTCGTCCTCGACGGCCGGCGGTTGCTCCTTGTCCATGGAAGCCCTTCTAATGTCCTCGAAGGTTACTGTTATCCGGATTCCGGCTTGAGCGAGTTCGAGGACCTGCCGTACGACGCGGTTTTTATGGGCCACACTCACCGGCCATTCGTGCGCCGGGCTGGAAACGTCCTCGCCGTGAACGTAGGTTCGTGCGGTCTTCCCAGAGATCAGGGCAACGCCCTCGCTTTTGCCGTCTATGACTCGCAAACCAATCACGCGGAGATTTATCGCCTGTTGTTCGATCCGGCGGAAGTCCTGCAGCGCTATGGCGACGCCGTGCATGACTTTGTAAGGCGGTGCTTCGAGCGCAGGCTGCCGGCCGGAACCGCGGCCGGGCAATTCCTTTCCGGCTGGAGCTAATGTGAAATCGTTGACCGTGCTGGTAACCGCTGTTGGCGGCGGCGCAGTGGGCGAACAGATCCTCAAGGCTCTGCGCCGTGGATCCGCGAAATACATTGTGGTTGGCACCGACATGTCGCCGGACAGCAAGGGCCTGATGGAGGTGGACTACCCGGCGATCGTGCCCCCAGCCACGCATCCCGGCTACATCGCGGCCTTACTCGAGCTTTGCGCAAAACACGGCGCCAAGTGCGTTCTGTGCGGATCTGAGCCAGAGTTGCGTGTACTGAGCGCTCATCGGGACGAATTTGCACGCAACGGTATCTTTCTGCCCGTGAATCCGTCATCGGTGTTGGACATCTGCCTCGACAAAATCAAGACAGCCGCGTTTCTTCGCGAGCACGGCTTCGCCGTCCCGGCTTTTCGCCGGATTTCGTCGCCACAGGATGCACTGGATTTCCCCGCGCTCCCGGCGGTCATCAAACCTTCCGTGGGCGGCAGTGGATCCGCCAACACGTTTCTGGCGCAAACGTCGCCCGAGCTCCGGTTCTACTGCGAGCATCTGCTTTCCCTGTATCCGGAATGTGTGATTCAGGAGTACGTGGGCACCCCGCACGCTGAGTTCACCGTCGGCGTTTTGTCGGACATGGCAGGCCAACTCCTCAACTCGATCGCGGTCAGGCGGAACATTCTCTCTACGCTCGGCTGCCGTCTCAAACAGCCGAACCGCAGCTCGCGAAGCGACTTGGGCCCGCTTCTGGCAATCAGCAGCGGCTACTCGCAAGGGCAAATCGGCCGGTTTCCCGAAGTCACTTCGCAATGTGAGCAGATCGCGATGACGCTAGGGGCGCGCGGGCCGCTCAACATTCAGTGCCGGCTGGTTGGCGGCGTAGTATTTGTCTTCGAGATTAATCCACGATTCTCCGGAACTACTTCCCTCCGTGCGATGGTAGGCTACAACGAACCCGATGTCCTGATCCGGCGCCACCTCCTTGGCGAGACGATTCAAGATCATTTCCCGTACGAATCGGGATTGATCCTGAGGGGCTTGTCTGAAGTATTGATGGACCCGGCGCGCCTTCCATCAGAACCGGATTGATGAGATCAGTCATGGGCATTCTCCCGTCTACGGACGGCCGTGATCCCATCGTTCGCCAGCCTGGCCGCTCTGATGGCCGCTGGATATGGCACCCTAATATGAAGCGCTGAAGCGTGGCGACGAATCGGGGATATTCATCATGAGTCAATTGCAACAACGTCCCTCGGACGGTCGCGGGCCCTTGCTCCTTGGGCCAAGCCATGTGGGCGCGGGTACGCTGCTCGCCTGGGACGTCATCATCGGCCATCCTTCCAAAGCCTCCCTGGTGCAGAATCGAAACTTCCACGAGAGCCGCGGCGCGACCGTTGGTGAGCGCTGCATCCTGCGTTCCGGCACGGTGATCTATGAGGACGTGATCGTCGGCAACGACGTGCAAACGGCTCACCATGTCGTCATTCGTGAAGGCGCTCGCATTGGCGATGGCTGCGCTTTCGGTAACGGCACTGAGGTTCAGATTATGGCTCGCCTCGGACGAAATGTCCGCCTGCAGTCCACCGTGATGCTTTCCGAGAATGTGGAAATGGGAAACGATATTTTCATCGGCCAGGGCGTGGTGTTCACCGGTGGCCGCTTCATGACCGGAGCCGCCGAGGCTTCGGGCAGAATGACTCACGAAGAAGCGGTGGTCCTCGAAGGAAAGAACTGGGAAGGACCGTCCGTCGTCGTCGAAGATGAGGTTCGCATCGGCGCAAACTCCGTTATCCTCACCGGGGTCCGTCTGGGCAAAGGCTGCGTCGTCGGCGCCGGTTCGGTGGTGTCCATCGACGTTCCTCCGGGCGCGCTGGTGATGGGTAACCCCGCGCGAATCTTGAAACGGGACTACGCCGGTCGCGGCTTTAAATCCCATTCCTCCGTATGAACTCCCCGAATCAACTAAACCCAAAGCCTGGACTCGATCGCGAACTGGACACGGTGAAAGATGTTTATCTGAATCCCACGCCGGACCGCGTCGTAGACAACAAGATGATGGAGATGATTGCGGACTGTGTCATCGGTAAAGTGGCCGGCCGGCGTGTCCTCGAACTCGGCGTCGGAGAGCAAATCTGGACCCCCAAGTTGGTGGACCGCTTCGCTGAGGTCACCAGCGTTGACGGCTGCCAAGACCTGCTTGCTGAGATGCAGTCCCGCCTTTCCTCACATCCCGAGGGATCCCGATGGACTCCTGTTCACGCTTATTTCGAAGAGTATGCGACGGAGCGACGATTCGATACGGTTTTTGTGACCTACGTTCTCGAGCATGTAGACGACCCTGGGTTGATCATAAAGCGCGCCGGCAGACTGTGGTTGGAGCCGGGAGGTCTGCTGGTGGTGGTCGTCCCGCATGCGCTTAGCTTGCATCGCCGGCTGGCCGTTAAGATGGGCCTGGCAAAGTTTCCCGGCGAACTGGGCGAGACCGACCGTCGCCTGGGCCACAAACATTGTTTTACCT
>JBOGMR010000537.1:0-11650 GCA_050746825.1 Bryobacteraceae bacterium
CACAGAACCGCGACCGTGAGGGAGCGGCCGCTCACCGCCCGATCGCCAGCAACCGGCGCTCCGTACGGATGTACCAGCGGCCATCCACCAGCGCCGGCGACGACAGCACTCTCTCATTCAGCCGATTCACATGCAGCAACTCGAACTTCGGACCGGCCCGCAACACGAACGTGTCGCCGCTGTCATTCGTGAAAAAGACCTTGCCGTTGACCCCGATCGGCGACGCCGAGAACGATTCCCGATGCGCCTCTCCAAGCCGCCCCTGCCACATCGATTTCCCCGTTCGCGCCTCGAAGCACGAGGCGATCGACGTCATGTCGTTCACCGTATACAAGTGTTCTCCATACAGCACCGGTGACGGAATGAATGGCGACCCTCTGGGCGTCGACCACGCCACGTGCGTGCCGGTCACATCGCCCGCGCCGCCCGGCCGAATCGCCAGCGTCGGACCCGCGCGTCCCGACGAGCAAAACAGCAGTCCGTGCCCGGCCACAGGCGTCGGCGTCACTTCGAACAGGTTGCCATCGGCCCGCCACAGCTCTTTGCCCGAGTTGGGATCGTACGCGCACACCCGCTCCTGCCCGCTGACGATGATCTCATCGCGATTGCCCGCGCGAATCGCAACCGGAGAGCCCCAACCCACCTGCTCCTGCCGCCCCGTCCACCACACAGTCTTCCCGGTTCGCTTTTCGAACGCCGCGACGAACGAGTGCGCCGGCCGCTGCTGGTCCTGATACAGAATCACGCGGTCTTTGTAGAGCAGCGGCGAGCAGGCCGTTCCATGATACGCGCTGACGTCGCCGAGACCGCGATGCCACACTTGCTTCCCGTCGAGGTCCACCGCCAGCAGGCCGTGATTGCCCAGATACGCGTACACGCGCTCGCCGTCGGTGGCCGGCGTTCCCGAAGCGTGGCCGTTCTTCCGATTGGTTCGCTCCGGCGACGCGTTCGGCGCGAACGTCTCCCACAGCACTTTGCCGTCCGATCGCCGCAAGCAAAGAATCGACCGGCGCAAGCCGCCCTCGTACGCCGCGGTCAGGAAGATCCGGTCGCCCCAGATGACCGGCGATGAATTCCCGCTCCCCGGCAGCTCGACCTTCCAGGCGACATTCTGCGTGTCCGACCACGTGTCGACATACGCGCCGTCCGGAACCACGCCCTGTCCCGAAGGTCCGCGCCACCGCGGCCAATACCGCTTCCCTTCACCCTCATCGCCAATCATCGCGACCGAATCGGTCGAAACCCGATCCGCCGCAACCGCAAGCAAACCGGCCGCCCACACGACGTGGCGCAGGCGTTTATGCCAGCCGCGCCGGGACTCGCCTCGGCGCTTGGCAACTTTCCACACAACTTTCATCACGGCTCACCGCGCTCGCATCGGCGCCGGCTTGGCAGGCGGCGGCTGCTGCTCCGCCGCCGGCGCCGTCTTCACCAAGCCCAAAAGTGTTCGCAGCTCCGTCTCAATCTTATCCCGAATATCCGTATTGTCTTTCAGAAAGCTACGCGAATTCTCGCGCCCCTGCCCGATCCGGTCGCCCTTATAACTAAACCAGGAGCCGCTCTTCTCGACCACGTTGTGCAGCACGCCCAGATCCACCAGATCCCCTTCGCGCGAAATCCCCTCGCCATAAATAATGTCGAACTCCGCCTCGCGAAACGGCGGTGCGCACTTGTTCTTCACCAGCTTCACCTTCGTCCGGTTCCCCACCACCGTCTCGCCGTCCTTGATCGCGGCGATGCGCCGGATATCGGCCCGCACCGACGAGTAGAACTTCAGCGCGCGCCCGCCCGTGGTCGTCTCCGGACTCCCGAACATCACGCCGATCTTCTCGCGAATCTGGTTAATGAAGATGAGGCACGTCTTCGACTTCGACACCACACCGGTCAACTTGCGCAGTGCCTGCGACATCAGCCGTGCGTGCACGCCCATGTGGCTGTCGCCCATCTCGCCTTCAAGCTCCGCCTTCGGCACCAGCGCCGCGACCGAATCCACCACCAGCACATCGATCGAACCCGATCCAATCAGCGCGGCCGTGATCTCCAGCGCCTGTTCGCCGTAGTCGGGCTGCGAAACCAGCAGGTTGTCGACGTCCACGCCGAGCTTCTTCGCATAACCCGGATCGAGAGCGTGCTCGACGTCGATGAATGCCGCCATCCCGCCTGCCTTCTGCGCCTGTGCGACCACTTGAAGGGCAATCGTCGTCTTGCCCGACGATTCCGGTCCGAAGATCTCGGAAATGCGCCCGCGCGGGAACCCGCCGATACCCAGGGCGGCATCGAGTGAAATCGACCCGGTGGAAATCACCGACACCGGCACGATGTCCTTCGAGCCGAGCCGCAGGACCGAACCTTTTCCGAACTGCTTTTCGATCTGGCCCAGAGTCAATTCGAGTGCGCGCGCGCGATCCTTGTCTTCCATGTATGGGGAACTCCTGTGTGTGGTAACGGATCATTGTAACGCACCGGCGGCGCCGCATGCCGTTAGAATGTCGTGTATGCCTTTGCGCGTTCTGCTGACCGAGGAACAGATTCAAAACCGCATCCGCGAAATGGGAGCGAAGATCAGCGCCGACTATCCCGACGGCAACCTCCACCTGGTGTGCATCCTGAAGGGCGCCTGTTTCTTCCTCGCCGACCTGGCGCGCTCGATCGGCCGCGATGCCTTCGTCGAGTTCATGGGCATCTCCAGTTACGGCAAAGGCAAGAGCTCCTCGGGCGAAGTGAAAGTCACCAAGGACCTCGACAACTCCGTCGAAGGTGCGCACGTGCTCATCGTCGAGGACATCGTCGACAGCGGCGTTACGCTGAGCTACCTGATGCACCTGCTCCAGCAGCGCCGCCCGCGGACTCTCCGCATCGCCGCGTTGCTCGACAAGCCCGACCGCCGGCTGCGCCCCGTCGAGGTTGCGTACGTCGGCTTCCAGATCCCCGACGAATTCGTCGTCGGTTACGGCCTCGACTACGCCGAAAAATACCGCAACCTCCGCGACGTCTGCGTGCTGGAAGAATCCCCCTAAAAGAGCCGCGACCGTCAGGGAGCGGACCCCAGGGAGCGGACCCCTTGGCATCCTTGCCGCTTGATGCTAATTTTTACACAGGCAGCTAATCTTTACACATGCCCGCCCTCCCCGAGCTCAGCCGCCGCGAACGCCAGATCATGGACGTCCTCTACCAGCTCGGCCGCGCCTCCGCCTCCGAAATCCAGCAACGTATCGCCGGCGCCCCCAGCAACTCCACCCTGCGCACCCTCCTCCGCGTTCTCGAGCGCAAAGGCCAGGTGCGCCACATCGAAGAGAACCTCCGCTACGTCTACCTCCCCACGGTCCCCCGCGACACCGCGCGGCGCTCCGCCCTCCAGCGGCTCCTCCGCACATTTTTCGACGGCTCCGCCAAGCAAGCCGCAGCGGCCTTTCTCGATCCGGCCGCGTTCAAGCTCTCCAAAGACGACCTCGACGAACTCGCCCGCATGGTCAATCGAGCGCGAAAGGAAAAGAAATGCCGCTCACCCTCATCTTGAAAGCGACCATCCTCCTCGCTGCCGCTCTCGGTGTCGCGCGCGTGCTCCGCTGCGCCCCCGCGGCGACGCGCCACACGGTCTACCTGCTGGCACTCGCGGCTCTCACGCTGCCCGCGTCCTGGCGAATCGCGGCCGCTGCGATTCCGGCAGATCTCGCGAGCGCCGCATCCGGCGCCACCACATCCGCCTCCACCGTTTCCGGTCCATCGCTCTGGGCAGCGCTGCGCACCCTCTGGGCCGCGGGCGCAGCACTCGTTCTCGCGCGCCTGCTGCTCGGGCTCGCCTCCGCGTGGATCTCGCGCCGCAGCACCGTCGTCGACCGCCATCCGGTCACGGTACGCGTCGCCAACGTCTCTTCGCCGGTCACCTTCGGAATTCTGCGTCCCGAAATATTCCTACCCGAGGCCTCGACCGGCTGGAGCGCTTCGCAGCTCCGCATGGTGATCCTGCACGAAATCGCGCACATCCATCGCCGCGACTCGCTCTCGAACCTGATCGCCTCCGTCGCGTGCGCCGTCTGCTGGTTTCACCCGCTCGTCTGGATGCTCGCCGCACGGCTCCGTCTCGAGCAAGAAATCGCCTGCGATGAATCCGTCATCAACGGTGGCGTCGCCGCCGACAGCTATGCTGCGTTCCTTCTCGAATTGGCCCGCGCGCTCACCTCGCCGCTGCTGTTCGGTGTCCCGATGACCGGCGCCGCCGGCGAACTGAAGACCCGGTTCCGTGCGCTGCTCAATCCGAACCCGCGCACGCGCTCCGTTCGCCCGGCCGTGCTGACCGCCGTATTCGCCGCCGCGGTCCTGACTCTCAGCGTTGCATCAAATATCCGCGCCCAGGACGAAGAGGTCTACAAAATCGGCGGCGACGTGTCCCCCCCCAGCGTCCTTCTCAAATTCGAGCCCGATTACACGCAAGCGGCTCGCGACGCCCGCATTGAAGGCACTGTACTGGTTTCGTTAGTCGTCGCCTCCGATGGCAAAACGCGCGATTTCCGCATCGAGCCCGGCCTCGACGCCAACGCCATCGCCGCACTCAAGCAATGGCGCTTCAAGCCCGCGGAAAAGAGCGGGAAGCCGGTCGCCGTCAGGGCAACCTTGTCGATCCAGTTCCGGCTGTTATAGGCCCGCCGGCCGCAGCACTCGGCCCCCGTTCTCCACCGTCAATCGGCCTCCGTCAATAGCCACTTTCCCGTTGACGATCACGTACGGCATCCCTTCCGGCGCGGCCACCGGGCGCGTGAAACTCGCCCTGTCGGCCACCTTCTCGGGATCGAACACCACCAGGTCCGCCGCCATTCCCGGCCGGATCATGCCGCGGTCGTAGAGCTTCAGCCGGTTCGCCGGCAGCGCCGACATCCTGCGCACGGCCGCTTCGAGCGGAATCACCTTCTCCTCCCGCACGTACTTCGCGAGCACGCGCGGAAACGACCCGAACGCGCGCGGGTGTGCGTTCGTCGTCGCCGCCGGATTCAGCGGTTCGGAGTCCGTGCACACGCTCACCCACTCCGCCCGCAGCGCTGCGTGCTTCTGCGCCTCGTCCATACTCTTCGGATTTACGTTCACGCCGCCCTGAGCCACCAGATCGAAGAACGCCGTCCACTCGTCGACCGCGCGCATCTTCGCAATCTCCGCGATCGACTTGCCCTCCATCCGCTTTTCGCCCTGCGCGCCGGCACTGGCCACCAGCACGTTGTCCCAGTTCTTGCCGGCGTGCCTGTACCAGTTCTCCCAATCGCTGGTTGTCTCAACTTCCTTCCGCAGCGCCTCACGCACCTTCGCGTCGCCCAGCGTTTTCACGAACGCCGCTGCGCCGGCCGCATAATGCCGCGGATGCAAAAACGAACCCAGCCCGATGCCGTTGCGCACATACGGATAAATGTCCGCCGTCACGTCCAGCCCGCGATCGCGCGCGCTTTGAATCAGCGCGATGGCGTCGTGAATACGCGGCCAGTTTTCCTCGCCCGCCGCTTTCAGATGAAAGATGTGCACCGGGATCCCCGCCGCCTCGCCGATCCGAATCGATTCGCGAATCGCCTCCAGCACCTGGTTACTCTCGTTGCGCATGTGCGTGAAGTAGACCCCGCCGAACTCGCCGGCCGTCTTCGCCAGTTCGATCAACTCATCGGTCGTCGCATATGTTCCGGGCGGATAGATCAGCGCCGTCGACAGTCCCACCGCGCCGTCGCGCATCGCCTGCGCTACGTGCTGTTTCATCGCGGCCATCTGCTGCGGCGTGGGTGCGCGGTCCTCGTCGCCGATCACCGCGCGACGCACCTGCGCTGCGCCCACGTTGTGCACCAGGTTCAATGGAATGCCGGCCTGATTGAGGCGCGCAAAATACTCGCCGAACGTCTTCCATCGCGCACTCGGCGCCACCGATGCGCCTTCGCCCGCCAGCATGGTCGTGATCCCCTGGCGCAGCTTGCTCTCGGCGCTCGCGCGGTCGGCCAGCAGCGGCTCGCTGGTCGCGCCCATCATGTCGACGAATCCCGGCGCCACCACCTGCCCTTTCACATCGATGACGCGCGCCGCGCTGCGTCCCGCCAGGCGCCCGATTTCCGCGATCCGCCCAACACGCACGCCGACGTCCGCGCGATACCACGGGTTCCCGGTCCCGTCGGCCACGCGTCCGCCCAGCAGTACCAGATCAAAATCCTGAGCCCCGAGCGACGCCAGTGTTATGCTGAGGACTCCTCCTATGTTCCTGAAGAGTCTCGCCCATCCTGTTTTCACGAACCTAAACTATCACATACCCTGATCTGTGACTCCGAACCCGATCGGGCCTGCGTATGCGGCGACGGTCACGATAAAACGACACGACGATGGGCTGATTTTCGTGGTGCATCGGCCGCGAGTACGATGGCATTTCCCGATGCTCTGATCAATCCGTAAATTTGCTTGATATGGTATTCAAATCAGATTGGAGATCGGACCGCCCGAACTGCAGGTACATCGCCCACTCGGAGGTTAGATAGATCTAGATAGATCCTTGGCCTGTTGGCATTACGGGTCGTGTTGCCGTAAGCTCAGCGGCGTTCAATGCGACGCGGCCTCCTATTGGCGAATCGTTACGAGCGGCAGCAGAGTTCTAACCCGAGGCCTCCGGTGCCAGCCGCCGTTGGGGAGGCCCCTCGGGTGTATACTAACCCTCTGCTGAAGAGTTCAAATGAAATTGCAGCATGGTTCTCGGCCTGCAAGTCGTTAGGGCTACGCCGGCCCTTGCGTTGCGGTTCCGCTTCTCTTCTACTTAAAGCACTTTCGTTGGCCGCCCTTCCTCTTTGCGTGTGCGGTCAGACTTTCTTGACAACGAATGTCACCGTTCAATGGTCCTTTGAGAATTACTTCGTGCCGAACGGTTGCTCGGGGTGCATTGTCCTCATTCCGTCACCCACATACGCCATCTCAGTGCCAGCCGATGCCGCCAATTTGTCGATCCGCTGGACAAAGAGCCTTTCTCAAGAAGTCGCATTGGAGGTGCGATTCGGCGGCGTAACGTCGGTAAGCGCAAAGTCAGATTACATAATTTCCTCTTCGCAAACCTTAACCCTGCAACGCAGCTCCTCTCTTAAGACCGGCGCCTATTACCTGTCGTTTTCCCACTGCTGTGCCCGAGACGGCACACGCCTCGCCAACAATGGTTCACTCACCGCCTCACTGAATATACCTGCTATCGACGTGAACCCGGCGAAATTGACGTTCACCGCCGTCAAAGGAGAGAGTAATCCGCCAAGCCAGACCCTGACGATTTCCAGTGCCGGGAAGGCCGGGGTGAGCTGGAATGCAACTGCTATCGGGGCGGGCTGGCTGCGTCTCTCACCCTCCAGTGGCGCCACTCCTGCTTCACTCACGGTTTCCGTGGACACTACCGGTTTCGCATACGGAGACTGGGATGGCCAAATCAGAGTTTCTGCCACTGGGGTTGTTAACGATCTGCTGTACATCCCAGTGAGCCTCAAGTTATCCGTCCGTCCTACGATCGAAGAAGGAGGCGTCGTCAGCGCGGCCGATTCCCAGCCTCGACTGAGCCGCGGTTCCATCGCGTCGATTTATGGGAAGGACTTTGCCACTACAATTGCTCGCGCTGGACCACCGCCGCTGCCCCGCACTCTTGCGGGTGTTCGAGTCACTGTAAACGGAATCGATGCCCCATTGTGGTATGTGCGTTTCGATCAAATCAATTTCCAGGTACCCCTCGAGGCGCCGATGCAAGGCGCCGTGCCGGTGATTGTGTACCGCGACGGTGTGCCAAGCCTAATTAGGAGTGTGACGCTAGTAGCGAATGCACCGGCGGTATTTCTCTACCAGCGAACTCCGGGCGTAATCGATCCGATAGTGACCCTCGCCGGCAGCGGTCAATTGATTACGCCAGCCAATCCCGCATCGCCCGGGGACCGAGTGATCGTCTGGGGCACGGGCATCGGTGATTTGACCAGTGTGCCAGCTACTGGAGAGCCAACGCCATCGGCGCCTTTGGCTGCCTCTGGCATTACGCCAGTGATTACGATCGGCGGTGCCAAGGCACACGTCCGAGTCCATCGGCCTCATACAGTTTAATGTCCGACTGCCGGACGAACTCCCGTCCGGAACAAGCCTGCCGCTCGTCATCGGTCTAAACGGCTCGGCGAGTGTGCCCGTCAACCTCGCCGTCAAGCAGTAACCTTGTTCCCGCCCTTGCAGGGCACGGCTAACGTTGGCGACGGAGCTTAGTGGAGTGATGAAGAAACTCAGCGACATCTTGGCGCAGTGAAGTGGACAGCCTCTGACTCTTCCGCCCGCTTCGTGAGGTTTCCTCCCGGCCCAGCTTCTGAAGGCTTTTTCAGAATCCGATCCGCAGCCCGGCCTGGAAGAGGCGGGCGACACGAGCGGTGGTAGAGCGTCCGAAGTTGTTGCTGGTCATGTCGAGGTTCGGATTGTTGAGATTGACGCGGTTGAACGCGTTGAACGCGTCCAATTGCAGTTTGGCGTTGATACGCTCGGTGAACTTGAAAACCTTCGCGAGCTGGAGATCGGTTTGGGCAAACCCGGGTCCTCGCACAGCATTACGTCCCAGATTGCCATTGGCGCCGGAGACTGGCCTCGGGAAATCGGCCACTGTGAAGATTCCTTTCATGAACTGGCTGCGCTCCCAGCCGGACATTTGCAGACTCGACGAGGGAGCGTTCGGACGATCGCCGGCCGTGCCGTCTCCGTTGAAGTCGCCGGTCGGGAACGTTCCGCCGGTTGTGACGGTCAGGGGCTCGCCGCTGACGAGAATCGAGAAACCGGAAAGCTGCCAGCCGCCAAACAGGAACCGGGCCGGAGCCATCCTGTTCGGATCCTTGAAGAAGGGCAGATCCAAAACGCCGACGATCACGACGCGATGTGGCGTGTCAAACCCGGCCAGGCCGCGCTCGCTCTTCCGATCCCAGGCGTTCTGCCAGTTGGTGGTGCCGGCGGATTGGTCCGTGTCGCTGATGGCCTTGCCCCAGGTGTAGTTGCCCTGGAGCAGGAATCCGCGCGAGAACGCGCGCCGCGCGATGAAATTCATCCCGTTGTAAATGGAATTAGACGTGGACTGGTTCATGTTGACGCTGCCAAAGCTCTGATTGTAGCCGCGGAAGCGTCCGGTCGCCAGGAAATCGCCCGTGAAGCGGTTGACATTCACCACGTTGAACAGCTTGTGGCCGGCCGAGCCCAGATAGTTCAACTCAAGGATCACGTTGTTGGCGACCTGACGTTGGACGCCGAGAAACCAGTTATGCACGTAAGGGCTCTGGAGATTGGGATCGACCGTGGTGATATTGGTGCGCACGCCGCGGATACCGCCGCGTTCGTCGAGGCCGACCCGCAAGGCTGCATCAACCGGATAGCCGGCGTACGGCTTCGCAGGATCGCCGAGGCTGTAGGTGAACGTACTGACCGGCGTCTGGAAGGGGCCCAGAGTGGTTTGCGCGCGCAACGGCGGACTGCTGCGGTAATTCTCCGGTGAGAGGTTCTGTAAACGGTCGAACGCCGTGCCGTAGCCGCCGCGGATTGTCATCTTGCCGGCGCCGCGAGGATCCCAGGCGAATCCAAATCGCGGCCCCAGGTTCAGCTTGTCGGTCGGATAGAACTTGCCGACGATTCCCACAGTGGCGTTGGTGAGGCGCTCTTCGTAGCTGGCGCCGCTGCCGAACACCAGCGCGCGCAGTGTGTCGTCTTTGTCTACGAACGTTCCGTAATTCTCATAGCGCAGTCCGATATTGAGAGTAAGGTTGGGCTTGATTTTCCAGTCATCCTGGATGAACAGAGCCCACTCGGTTTGGCGGAGTTGCGAAAACACACCCGCAGGCTCGCCGGTCACTGGATTCACCAGCCGATTCATGGATTGGGCATCGTCGTCGGCGAAGTCCAGAATGCTGTTGAAGCTATAGGTGGGGATAAAATTGGTCGTATTCTGGGCGCTGCCGCGCATGTGCCGCAACTCGCCGCCGATCTTGAAGCTGTGGGTCGAGCGCACCCAGGAGAAGATGTCTTTGTAATGGTAGTTGGTCTGCCACCACCCGCTCGGGTATTGGCCGCCGCCGAATCCAGAAAGAGTGGTGATGTTGACGCTGGGGATGTCGAGGCGCTTGCGGATCTCCGGGCGGCCGATCAACTGCATGACGCCCGCGCGAAATTCGTTGAGCTTGTTCGAATCGAAGGTGTGAGTGTAGTTGACATTCCCGAAGTGGGTGGTTTCTCTTACGTAGGCGTTGAACTGCGGCCGGACGCCGCCGGTGAGCGTTTCATTGGGTGTTTCGTACCACGTCCCGTATATGCGATCCTTGCCCGGGCGCAACTCGTGGTCAAGACGGACCGACACTTGATAAGCCTTGCGATAGGACGCAGGCGTATAGTTGATATCCCCGATGTCGAAAATTCCGTCCGCCGGGCCATTGGTTCTTGGGCCGGGGGCCGGACTCCCCAGATCGCGAAGATTGGAGGCCGGATTAATCGGCGGAACGAACTCGCGGAGTAGCTTGGCCGCGATCGAATTCGGCCGCGTGCGCAAAACGAAGTCGCGGAACTCGGGTGTTTCCACAGTGTAGGTATTGGCGCGCGCGCCGGACTGCCGGAGTCCTTCGAAACTGGTGAAGAAGAAAGTCCGGTTGCGTTTGATTGGCCCGCCGGCCGAGTATCCATAGAGGTGCTTGCGCACGGCGGGCAGCGTGGTCTCGTTAAAGTTGCGCGACGCGAGCGTGTTGTTGGTGAAGTACCAGGAGAGCGATCCGTGGAATTGATTGGTGCCGCCCCTGGTGATCACCTGAACCTGACCACCCGAATTGCGGCCGTCCACCGCCGAGAAATTATTCGCCACGACACGGACTTCTTCGACCGACTCGGTGTTCGGCGTTAGATTCGCCGCGCCGTTGCGCGCCACGCCGTTGACGGAGGTGTCATCGACCGTGTAGTTATTGTTCTCCCAACGCTGGCCGCTGGCGTAAGCCTGAGGCTGCGTCTCGCCGGAGAAGGAATCCGAGCCGCCGCCGCTGAACAGGCCGGGCGACAGGCCTCGGCCGGTCATACCCGGCTGGAGCGCGATCAGGTTGTAAACGTTTCGTCCATTGATCGGTAGTTCTTTTAGCTGTACCTGGTCGATCCGCCCGGAGACGCGGCCCTGCTCGGTTTCGACCAGCGCGACCTGCGCGCTCACATCCACCTGCTCGGTCACCGGGCCGACAGAGAGCGAGAAATCGACTCGGGAAATTTCGGTGATGCCTACCGCAACGTTCTCACGCGTCGAGGGTGAGAAGCCGGACTTCTGCACTGAAATCGCGTACATTCCGGCGCCGAGGCTCGAGAAGCGGAAGAATCCTTCGGCGGAAGTCGTGGTTTCGCGGGTGATTCCCGTCGCAGTGTTTCGTAGGATCACGGTTGCTTCCGGGACCGCCGCGCGTGAGGCGTCGGTCACGGTGCCCTGGATGGCGCTAGAGAACTGGGCCGCAGCTTGAATCGCGACCAGCATCAAACACACGAATAGACGAACCATAGACGCTTCCTGAATGTAAACGTTTCCATTGACCCGATTCATAATCTATCACCTTGAAAGCCCTGTCAAGGGTTTTGCGATAGAATTCACTTGAGTGTTTGCATGACAGCCAGGACGCTGCTGCTGTTCTTCTTGACGGCGCCG
>JBOGMR010000538.1:0-6629 GCA_050746825.1 Bryobacteraceae bacterium
GAGAACAGCAGTGTGAGTGCGGAGCGATCCGCTTCGAGCCGCGCCTCCTTGATCGGTTTGCCTGTCTCGGAACTGATGGCCAGCGCCATTTCATCACGACGCTCGCTGAGGCGCGTGTGAGCTTTGCGCAGAATGGTCGAGCGCTCATCGAGTGTCATCTCGCGCATCACTGGCGCTGCCGCGGCGGCCGCCGCGACCGCCGCTTCCACCTGCTCGCGCGTGGCTTCGAAGATCGTCCCAACGCTGCTTCCGTCGAACGGCAGTGAAACGTCACGGGCAGCAGCCGAGCGTACCTGGCGCCCTGCGATGTGCATCGGATATTCCATAGCCACTATCTTAATGAGGAGCGGTCGCGCCGCACGGATTTTCAGTGTGATCGTTCCGGACGCCTCTCCGCCGCCATCCAACTCTTGCAAAGCCCCGTATAATCAGGTTGAGGTCTCGTTTTCCAACAGCTCAATCACAATCACGGAGGAGTACATGCTCTTGAAACGGTACATGGCTGTGATGATGGCCCTGCTGATGGTTGCGCCCCCTGCCTCATTTGCCGCAAACCATCGCGAAGCCCCCATCACTTCGATCGACAGAACTGCTGATATCACCGACTGGTTCGCTTTCGTCAGTTACGACGACCCCACCAAAATCACCATGATCCTGTGCGTCGACCCCCTGCTCGAGCCGGCCAACGGTCCCAATTATTTCCCGTTCGACGACAACATCGTGTACACGATGAAAGTCGACAATAATTACGACGCCGTCGAAGATGTCACCTTTGAATTTCGGTTCAAGACCGAAATTCGCGCCCCCGGCGTCCCGCTGGGATTCATCGGCGCGGGCGCTGGCATCGCCCGGCCGGCCAACGCTCCGCTCGCTCTGGCCGGCTCGGCGGCCCTGTCCGCCCTGGTTGTTCCGCCCGCGATCACCGCACTCGACGGCAAGGGCTCGGAGGGATTCAACCTGCGACAGAGCTATAGCATCACCCTGATCACCAACGACGCCGAAGGCAAGCCGGTTCGCACCGATCTGACTGGCGATAAAAAGCTGTTCGCCGTACCGTCCAACGCCGGGCCCCGCACCATGCCCGACTACACCACGCTCGCCAAGTCCGGAATTTACAGCCTGGACAAAGGCGTTCGCGTTTTCGCCGGCACTACTGACGATCCGTTTTACATCGATCTCGGCGGCGCATTCGACTCGCTCAACCTCCGTAACGGCGCCAGCTTCCTCGGCATCCCCGGCGCCTTGAGTGCACTTCAGGATCAGAACGACTCGCAGAACTACGCGGCCGACACGGTCTCCGGATACAACGTGAACACGATCGCGATCGAGGTTCCGATCTCGACGGTCGCTCAGGCCGGCAAGCCTGCGATCGGCGCCTGGGGCGCCACCTATCGCGCGAAGACCACCATCCGCCGCGCTCCGGATCCGTTCTCGACCGAGGGCGATATTCAGCAGGTGCAGCGCATGGGCAATCCGCTCATCAATGAGTTGGTCATAGGCACCGGTGCAAAGGATAAGTTCAGCATGTCTCAGCCGAAGGACGACAAGGACTTCGCCGACTTCGCTCTTGATCCTGTCCTCGCCCGCGTCCTGAACGGACTTGGCATTGCCGTTCCCAACGCGCCCCGTAACGATCTGCTGTTCCTGGTGCAGTACACGGCGCTGCACGCTCCTGCTGGAACGGCAACGGCTGGCCCCGTAGCTGATTTGCTCAGGATCAATACCTCGGTCAAACCCACGGCGAAGGCGGACCGCAAACGCATCGGAGTCCTCGCCGGTGACAACGCCGGCTTCCCCAACGGGCGCCGCGTGTCCGACGATGTCACCGACGTCGCGCTGCGCGCCGTCGCGGGCGTCCTGGTGGGTGCGCCCTTCAATGTCTCTCCGAATAACCTGCTGGGCGACGGCGTCAACACGAACGATCTTCCCTACCAGGAGACGTTCCCGTACGTACCGTTCTCGCAAGATGGCCGCAACCGGCGCCACATCGATCCAGGTGAGTCGGGCTGCGCGCAGGGTGGCGGAATCTGCCCAATCAATTGATGTCCAGGATGTGGGGGGCAGGTCTCCGGCTTGCCCCTCTTGTCCTCGCTCTACTTGCCGCCGTTCTCCTCGCTCAACCTCCTAAACGAACACCCGCAGAGCGCGACATCGCCATGGCGCAGGAAGCGATTCGAAAAGAGGACAGCGCGGCTGCCCGGGTCGACTGGGCGCGGGCTCTGGTCCGTCGAGAGCGGGAGACTGCCGGGGCCCAGTACCTGGTGAGGGCGGACGAGGTCCTCAGCCAAGTCTTTGAGAGGGATCCGGAGAACTTCGAAGCGCGCAAGGTTCTGGCCGGAATTTACCTTGCCCGCCACGAGTATTCCCAAGCGATTGATCTCGCGAAGAAGCTGAATAAGAAAATACCGGATGATGTTGCCGTGTATGGATTGCTCGCCGACGCGTATATGGCGATCGGGAATTACAACGAAGCGGAAACGTCCGCGCAATGGATGATTGACTTCCGGCGCGGCGCTGCCGGCGGCATGCTGCGCGGCGCGCTGCTGCGCGAATTGTGGGGCGACGTCGAAGGCGCGCTCGAATGGTTTACGACGGTATACCGGTTGACGAGCCCGTCGGAGACGGACGAGCGCGCTTGGCTGCTGACTCAAATCGCGCGCGTTCAGACGTCGTCGGAGAAATTCGAAGCCGCGGAGAAAACGCTCGAGCAGGCGCTGGCCGTGTTTCCGGATCACCACGTCGCCCTCGCGCAACTTGCGCAGTTGCGGACGGCGCAGTCCAAACACGCCGAGGCGGTCGAGATTCTGCGACGCCTGGTTCGCATCGCACCCGGCCTCCGGAACCAGTATGCGTTGGGGGTCGCGCTCAAGCAGTCCGGACTATCGGCCGAAGCCGCGCGCGTGTTCGCCGCGTTTGAATCGAAAGCCGCTGCGGTCGTTCATCAGGCGCTCAACGCCAATCGCGAGCTCGTCTTCTACTACGCCGATCACGCGGGCAAGCCGGCTGACGCGCTCCGCATCGCTCGAATAGAAACGGAGAGGCGTCAAGATGTCTGGACGCTCGACGCCCTTGCGTGGGCGCTGCATGCGAACGGTAAGGACACGGAAGCCCGCCAGGTTCTCGACAAAGCGCTCAAGCTGGGAATTCGGGACCCGCGCATCGCCCGCCACTCCGCAGCAATTCCAAAGTAACCGTGGCGCGGGCGCTCGTGCCTCCGCCACACTACTTCGCCGCCATTGCTGCCGCGATCGCCCGCAGTCTCTTCTTGTGCAAATCTGTTCCCACGGCCGGGTCTAGCGCCTTCACCGAATCCAGCCGCTGTTCCTCCATCCCGATCCGTCGCATCGCATCCCCCTCGCGCGCCAGCCTCTCCAGCGCACGGCGATAGCTGTACTCCAGCATCTCGCGCGCCTGCCTCGGCCCCGCCGACGCCGCGAACCACGCCGACGCCATCGTGAACAGTGCACTGCGTTTCATCCATGTCGGGTCGAGGCGCTCCGGCGTATCCGCGCTGCTGTGCGCGAGGCGCAGCGAGGGCACCGCAAAGCTGATCGCCGGAATCCCGACGCCGCGCGCCTCAAACGAAACGTGATCGCTGAGCGCCGCATAGTTCCAATAGTCCACCCGCAGCGATTGCCTTCCGCCGCCCGCAGCCACCACCCACGGTGACGGTTCCTTCTCCGCAGGCGCATAACGCTCGCGCGCGTGTTCCGCTAGGTTGTGAATGAGATCGTCCGCCCACGACGGGAGCCAGTCCGGTCCGTAGATCACGACAAAGTTGTTCTCCGCGTCGCGTTCACCTCCGGCCTGATCGAGATTGACCGCCAGCAGGATCCTGCTCGCGTCTTCCGGATAGCGTGCGAAGTAGTCGCGCACCGACGAGATTTCCGTGGCCCACCAAAAGCGGATCGTCCGCCGCGGCCGGTCCAGCTTCCCGCTCTCAATGAGGCTCTTGAGCGCGCGCAACACTTCGAGAATCGTTCCGCTGCCGGAAGCATTGTCGTTCGCGCCCGGATGCTGGTGATCGAGGTGTGCCACCACAACGATATCCTTCCCCGCCTCGCTGCCCGGAATCTCGCCCATCACTTGTCCGATCGCGCCCGGCTCAGTGCGCCGCGAGCGTACCTGCATTCGTACGCGCACGCTCTTGCCCTGGGCAATCAACCGTGCCAACTCGTCGGCCTGCTCGGGACTGATGGTCATCGCGATGGCGTCTTCCGGCGCCTGAGTCCAGGCGAGGGCGTCACGCGGCATCTGACGGCCGTAAAATGACATTCGCGGCGCCAGAATCAGGCCCGCCGCGCCGCGCTTCCGGACTTCGGCCCACACCGCCGCCGGCACCCGCTCGCGCGCGAGCACAATTCTGCCTTTGACTTCGACGCGCTCGTAGTCGCTGAGCCGCGATCCGGGTCCCGCGTAGACGACCTCGCCCGCCACTTCGCCGCTCTCGCTGCGCTGCGAAATCGCGATGGGACTATCGCGGGTGCTGACCAGGCGCCGGGCCTCCGGCTCGACCAGGTCCAGTGCTCCGTCAACGGGATCCCACATCGGCTGCCGCCGCTCGAAACGTTCGATCCGCACATTCTCGAGGCCGTACGCGCGTGCCTGCGCCGACACATATTCGGCGGCTCCAAAGAAGCCCATTGAGTTGGGATAGCGAGGCCGCGACGCCAGCGCACGCGTCTGGCTCATCGCGTTTTCGGCGGAAATTTCCCCGAGCATTTGCCGAAGCACCGCATCGGGTACCAACTGCGCGCAGGCTGCACCGGCAAAGGCTAGAAGAAACGAGGCGGCGCTCACTGCGAGGCGGCCACTCGCGAAATCGCCCGTACCAGCTTGCGGTACGACATGTCCTCCAGTCTTTCGAACGCCAGCCACTCGCCCTCCCGCCAGCTCGAATAAAACCATCGCGCCAGAATCGCCAAATGTTCCTGACGCGCGCGAGTCGAATCCGTCACCATCTCGCGCTCCGCAGCCAGCTCGCGCAGGCGCTGGTCCATCGAAACGCTCTTGCCCTCCGCGGCCGGCGCCACGGCGAACCGCGCCGCCGCTTGCCACCATCCTTTGTACACAAATCGTAACTCGACCGCTCCGGGCTCGGGCGAACGCGTCACTGCCACGCCGCTCAGCCGATCGATATCGCTCGCCAACTCGTCGCATAGCTTCAGCACCTCCTCGATCCTCTCCAATCGTTTGTGCTGCTTGGCCGCTTCTTCGAAATTCATCTCCTCGCTCAGACGTTCGCGCGCTTGCCCCACAGACTCCGTGAGCGACCGGCCGCGCGTGCTCAGAAAAGCGGACGCGCGGCCGACTTCGCTACTGTACTCATCCTCTCCCACGACCAACTGGCACGGCCGCAGGCACATTCCCATTTCTCCATAAATGCAGCCGGGATGATCGGGAGCGGGCGCCAGTTCTTCTTCGCAGCGCCGTATTTGAAACAGATTCAGGAATTCGCCCTCGAACCGCTCCGCTGATGCGCGCGAGCGGAACGGCCCGAAATAGAGAGCGGGCGCGCGCGCGATCCGCCGCGTCACCGTGCTGCGCGGGAAGCGGTTGTCAAGCACGATCTTGACGTACGGCGGCAGCCTCAGGCGCAGCACATCCAGGTAGTTGGACGCGAAGTGGCGGCGCGCCAGACCGTACATGGCCAGCATCGATTCGAGCGGCGAGCCCGTGAGCCAGCAATCGACGCGCGCAACCGTGTGGCGCAGATTCAGCAGCCTCGACGTCTTAGCTCGCTCGGCGAGCAGGCGCAGCAGGCGGCGCCGGAGCAGCGCAGTCTTCGCCAGGTACGGCGCGCCCTCCCGCGGCCACAGCAGAAAGACGGCCGGCGAGTTCGGTAGCGAGGCGAGTGCCTCATCCAAACCCGCAAGGTCTTCAGGCGCCTGGATTGTTGCTGTTGGCTCTCCCGGCCCGGTCACTACGTTTATTGTACCGGCAGGCCGGAGGCGTTCCCGCGAGTTACACTGAGCAGAGGTGTCCACCGCACTCGAAGCACGTCTGCAGTGGCTTCGCGAGGCTCAGAACGCCGATGGCGGCTGGGGTTTCTTTGCGGGCAAGCAGTCGTGGCTCGAGCCGACGGCTTATGCGATGCTCGCGCTGTCCAAAGACGCTTCCGCGCAAGACGCAGTCGAGCGGGGCTCGAAACTGATCGGCGCCTGGCAGTCGCTCGACGGAAGCTGGCGGCCCTGCGCATCCGTCTACGAGCCGCACTCGATGACGTCGCTCGCGGTGACGTTGCATTGCGTCCGCGCGCGGTACGATGAGGCATTCCGCAAAGGCGTCGCGTGGCTGCTCGGCATGACAGGGTCCGAGAACCGGCTCTCTTTCCGCCTGGCCCACTTCGTTAGTCCGAGGGTGGTCGAGATGAACCCGTCGCTCAAAGCGTGGCCGTGGACGCCGGGCAACACGTCGTGGATTGAGCCGACTGCGCACGCGCTGGTGGCGTTGAAGCGCGCGGCCGCGGCCTACGGCGGAGGCGAGATTCGAACGCGCATCGAGCAGGGTGAGCAGATGATTCTCGATCGCCGCTGCTCCGATGGCGGCTGGAACTACGGCAACCGCCGCGTGCTGGGTCACGACCTGCCCTCGTATCCGGAGACGACCGCGATCGCGCTGTATGGACT
>JBOGMR010000539.1:0-5576 GCA_050746825.1 Bryobacteraceae bacterium
TACCAGTGCCGCGAACGCTCGAATCAGCCCGATGTGGTTCTTGCGCGGCTGCAGATCGCCCACCGTCAGAATGTAAGGAGCGGGAACCTGAAACTTGGTCCGCACGCGGTCGAGCGCGTTATCGAGATGGAGAGGCCGTAATCCCGGTGCTGCGGCATTGGGCACCACGACGACGCTCGAGGGGGACACGCCGTAGGCCTGCACGATGCAGTCTCTCGAGAACTCGCTCCCCGTGAGGATCTTCGCGGCCCGCTGCACGGTCCGATTGACCGACCATCGAAGCTGGATCGCGCGGGACCGCGAGAAGAACTCCTGATGCTCCAGGAAACTCACGTCGTGAACGCTCACGACAGTGGGCACGGGGCAGCCCAGCGGCGCCGTGTACTGGACGTGAATCAGATCCGGCCGGTCCTGCTTGAGTTTGCTCGTTAGCTCGAAGCCAAGGCGAAGGAACGGATTCGCCGACACGCGGCGTGTCTGGAACCGCTTGGGGATCCACTCGCGCGCTTCCTCGGCGGAGAGATAGGTGATAAACTCCGATTCCCGATCAACGAATGCGAAAGCATTGAGCAGGCTTCGAATATACACTTCGTTCCCAGTAAGATGCCTGCCGATCGCATGCGCGTCAACCGAGAACTTCATGCCGATTTAAACAGTATAGGCCGTTCCGGTTTCGATCGCACACCAACGCCCGTCACGCCCTCTTGTCTCACTCTAACCCGCTGTTGGAGCTGCTGTCGCCTGCACGGAGTGTAAAATCTGATCTAGCTGAGTCCATGCGGCCACCCAACTCAGCTCCTGCTCGTAGATTGCCCTGCCGGCCCCACCCAACCGCTCACGAAGGCTCACTGAGCCGAGCAACTCCGACACGGCATCCGCGAATGCCTTTGGATCGTCGGCAATCAAAATATTATACCCCGCCTGCGCCGGCAGACCCTCAGCGCCCAAGGCCGTGGACACAACGGGACGGGCCGCCGCCCACGCTTCCACGATTTTCAGACGCGTGCCACTGCCGGCTCGCACAGGGACGACCGCGACTTTGGCGCGCGCCAGTTCCGTCACGGCGTCGTTCACAGGCCCCGTGCACTCGATTCGGTCATCGCCGCTGATCAGGCGGCGAACGCAGTCCGCGTTTCTTCCGACAAGACGCCAGCGCAGTCCGGGCCAGCGCTCGCGCAGAGCCGGCCAAACGCGCCGGCGAAACCAGAGGATGGCGTCCTGGTTAGGATCGTAGTCGAGCGTGCCGGAAAATGCGATGGCATCGTCCTCGGGAACTCCCGGCTGCGCGACGAGCGGGATGGAGTTCGGATAGACGGCCACCTGCGCCGCGGGAACTCTCGAGCGAATTCGTCCGGCATCTTCTTCGGACGCCGCCAGCAGAAGCGAAAAGCGCGGCAGCAACGCCAGTTCGAGCGCCAGGCTTGCACGTTCGAAGCGGCGGTAGGCGAGCGACCGGGCTCCTTGGGTCGCCTGAGCGTGGCTGCCGTGCCACGCAGACTCGACGTTGTGAAGATCGAGCACCACTCGGTTTGTGTGCCGTGCAATCAGATCTATATACGTGGCGCACCAGAAATGTTCGACGACGGCCAGATCGTAGCGCCGCCCGCGCAGGAAGCGCTCGATCGCTCCGTCGAATCCCGCGAACCGGTCGACCAGAGGCGGAACGTTACGCGCGAGCCTTCCGAGATTGCGTGCCACGCGCGACCATCCGTGGCGCGAATGGTGCGGCAGGTCGATCACGTGGACTTCGCCCACGAGCGCTGCGGGAAACTTTGTCCTCGGATCATCGCGGCCCGGCTCTCGAAAGACGACCGCGTCGACGTCGTGTCCCTTCGCTATGTACTCGAGCAGCGACGCAGCACGTAACGCGCCGCCGCCGGCGAGCGGATAAGGAGATTCGGGAGCGAGGAAAAGGGCCTTCATGCGAACCGCTCCTGAGCTTCCTGGTAGACGGAGCGGGTGAGCGTCGCTGTGCGCTGCCAGGAAAATTCGGACGCGCGCCGCAGCGCTCTGTCGCGTAGGACTTCGAACCACTCGGCGCCTGAAGCGCACGCGAGCAACGCTTCGGTCCAGGCTCGGGCGTCCTTCGGGTCGAGGCGCATGGCGGCGTCGCCGCAGACTTCGTGAATCGACGGGTCCGTCGACGTGATCACCACCGCGCCGCACTGCATCGCCTCGAGCACTGGCAATCCGAACCCTTCGTACAGAGACGGGTACACAACGGCGCGTGCGTTCGAATAAAGCTCCGGCAGCCGCTCATCCTGCACTTCGCCCAGAAAGCGCAGGCCCGGTTCCGGCGATGGTTCCGCGAAATCGGCGCGCCGCCTGCCTGCCATCAACAGCTCGACTCCGGTCTTCGCGTGCACCGGCCGCCAGGCTTCAATCAGGAACGGAATGTTCTTCCGGGGCTCGAGCGTGCCGGCAAACAGGAAGTAAGGATTCGGGTTGGGCGCAGCCACAGGACGGAACCGCTCGTGCGCCGCCAGCGGGATCGCCGCAACACGCTGGGGCGCGAGACCGAAGTACTCAATCGCCTGCCGCCGCACCGCTTCGCTGTCGGTGATCACCATCGTCGCGATTCCCAGCTTCAAAAGATACGGCGTCCGCTGCCTCACTCGATCCGCATTGTGATGCCACGCCCGCTCCATCCACGGCGACAGATCGTGCAGCGTCAGCACGCTCGGCCGCATCGGCAAATAGGGCACGGCGAAGTTCGTGCCGTGGAAAATGTCGATGCTCTGCCGGGTCATCTGTTTTTGAATCCCCAGCAGCCACCAACGCCCCGGTCCACTGTGCATCAGACGATATTCGTCTTCCGGAAACTGGCGCACCAGCGCTTCGTGAAGATCCGCCGTGTAACGCGCCAGCCCTCCGGAGGTGAGTGTCAGCGGTGTGGCATCCAGGGCCACGCGCATCAATCCCCGTGTTGCAGGACGTCCTGCCGGTAGTCGTAATTCTTCGAATAGTACGTCAGATATTCGCCTGACTTCACCTTCCGCACCCAGTCGTTGTTCGTCCTGTACCAATCCACCGTGCGAGCCAGGCCGTCCTCGAATCCCACCTGAGGCTCCCATCCCGTTTCCTGCATGATCTTGCGGCTCGACAGCGCGTAGCGCCGGTCGTGCCCCGGCCGGTCTTCGACGTGGCGGATCAAGGTGTCCGGCATTCCGGTCGCCGCGAGAATCTTCCGGATGACTTCAAGGTTCGGCAGCGAGCGACTGCCGCCGATGTTGTAGATCTCGCCGTCGCGGCCTTTACGGAGCGCCGCAAGAATTCCGCGGCAGTGATCCTCGACGTAGAGCCAATCCCGCACCTGCATGCCGTCGCCGTATACCGGCAGCGGCCGGCCTTCGAGCGCATTCGAAATCATCAGCGGGATCAGCTTTTCCGGAAAATGATACGGACCGTAGGTGTTTGAGGCCCGCGTGATCACGACCGGAAGGCGGTGCGTGACGAAATACGAGCGCGCCAGCAGATCAGATCCCGCCTTGGACGCCGAATACGGGCTGCTTGGATTCAACGGGAAGTTTTCGTCGGCCTCGAGCGGCGGATCGAGACTCCCGTAGACCTCGTCCGTCGAGACATGCACGAAGCGCGGCAATTTTCGCGCCAGCGCCGCGTCGAGCAGGGTGAACGTCCCGCGGAGATTCGTTTCGAACGCAGGACTCGCGGACAGGATACTCCGGTCGACGTGCGATTCCGCTGCAAAATGCACGATCGCGTCGGGCTTCTCCCCGGAGAGCAGCGAATCCACCAGCGCGCCGTCGCAAATGTCGCCGTGCACGAAGCGGTAGCGCGGATCCGAGGCCACTGGTTCCAGGTTGGCCAGATTGCCCGCATAAGTGAGCTTGTCCAGATTCACCAGCCCGGTGGTGTCGTCCGAGGCGAGTAGCAATCGCACGAAGGCGGAACCAATGAACCCGGCGCCGCCTGTTACCAGAAGTTTCATCTTCAGATCGCTCTACTTGTGCTGTAATTCCCAGTCGTAGTTGATCCCGGGGTCGTTGTAGGCGACGCGGCCTTCGTCCGCCGGATTGTAGAAGCGGTCGGTCATGTAGACGAGCACCGACGGCTCCCGGCCGATGACCTTATAGCCATGCCCGATGCCGGGCGGAATCAGAATCTGCCACGGCCGAAGCGCGCCGGCGTATATGGTGTTGCGCGCGCCGAACGTCGGGGAGTTTTCGCGCAGGTCCACCAGCGCAACTTGCAGCAGTCCCGCAGCGGGGGTCCAGCAATCAGTCTGATCCAGGTGATAGTGGAACGCTTTGATGATGCCTGGATAGTTGAGCGCGGCCGAAACCTGAGTCGTCGCGGCGGGAAATTCCGCTGCCAGTCCGCGGCCCATCCGCTGCACTTCGAGAAAATATCCGCGATCATCCGGCCATAGGTCCACAGGCTCGATCCGAACTCCCGCGATCAGGCGCGCCGACGCGGGCGAGCTGATCACGTCGCCGATACCTTTTGCGCACGCCGGCAGCAGAAGGTGCAGATCGCCTGACTGCGCGATGTAACGCTCTGTGGCCGGCGTCATTGAATGGCGGCCACGGGAACCGGAGCTTCGATCTCTACGCCCGTCTGTGAATTTTGAAGCCGGCTCTGCGCCACCAGATTCCCGGCACGGCGCAGCGAGTCAAAAGTGCCGGCGTCGGTCCACCAGCCTTCGAGAAACGAGAACTGCATGGCGCCTTCGCGAATGTAGGCGTTGTTGACGTCGGTGATCTCGAGCTCACCGCGCGCCGACGGCTTCAACGTTGCGGTCTTATCGAAGACGGTTTCGTCGTAGAGGTAAATCCCGGTGACTGCGTAGTTCGATTTGGGCTGCTTTGGCTTCTCTTCAATGTTGACGACGCGGTCGCCCTGGAGGTCGGCCACGCCGAAGCGCTCCGCATCCGGCACTTCCTTGAGCAGAATGCGCGCGCCGCGCTCTTGAGCGAGAAACGCGTCAACCGCACCGCGTATGCTGCGCTCAATGATGTTGTCGCCGAGAATCACGCAGATCTTGTGACCCTCCCCGAAATGCCGGGCGAGGCTGAGAGCTTCGGCGATACCGCCTTCGCCCTCCTGATACGTGTAGTCGATATGGGTGAGACCGAACTCCTTCCCATTCGACAGCAGCCGCAGGAAATCCCCCGCGTTTTTCCCCCCGGTAACCACCAGGATGTCCCGAATACCCGCGTCGACGAGCGTCTGTATCGGGTAATAAATCATTGGCTTATCGTAGATGGGAAGCAAATGCTTATTGGTGATCTTCGTGAGGGGAAACAGCCTGCTTCCGGTCCCGCCAGCCAGGACAACGCCTTTCATCGGTACCATCATAATACAACGAGCGTGGGGGTTGGTCTTCTCGGTACTGTCCTAAGAGCAGTTTTAGGACAGTACCGTCTTCTCTCGGTCGCTTAACCGATTTGGGAATCGCGAGCTGGCAACCAGAGCACCTCTCTCCTTGCTTCAACGACCCGGGGCTGGTGGCTTCTAGCCGGTTTCCAACCCGGCGAACTGCGAAAGACAGGCTAGTTGAGCCAAAACGGAGTAGCGCGACGCGTGAAGGTCGTTGTGGAAGGGGAGCCCAGGGG
>JBOGMR010000540.1:0-5282 GCA_050746825.1 Bryobacteraceae bacterium
GCGTCGATCCCCACGGCGAGCGGATGGGGAACCGGCCGATGATCACGCGGCTGCACGCCAGGAGTATCGGTGATGCAGACCGCCAAGCCTTGCACTGGCGGTCACCTTCGCAGTGGATGCGAGCCGGTGTTCGATCAGTCGTCGGTTCGGCGTATCCTTCTCGAACGAATCGTGGGTCCGATCATCATGGTGATAGGCCACGTATTCGCGAAGAAGTCGACGCAGGTGACTTTCAGTGAGCGCCATAATGTGGTCCAGTAGCTCTCGACGACAGCTTCCGATCCACCGCTCCGCGATCCCGTTCTGCCAGGGCGCTTGCGCGCCGGTCCGCTTCGGCTTCAGCCCCGTGCTCTTCAGGAACGTGATCACCTGCGCGTCGAACTTCGAGTCGCGATCCAGCAGGACGTAACGATAGGGTCCAGCTTCCGAGAAGGTCTCGCGCAATTGCTGAAGGACCCAATCCGCCGTGGGTAACGAGTAACGTTGAAGTGGAGGATCTTACGCGGCGGCCGTGCTCGATTACGAAAAGGCAGTACAGCTTGTTGGAACGCTATGGTTGGGACCGTGAAGAAGTCCAGAGCGACGATCACCTCGCAGTGGTTGTGAAGGAAGGTCAACCAACTCTTGCCGGGATCGCCACGACGATGCACACGCTGGAGATAGCCAGAGATTGTTCTCTCGGAGATCTCAAAGCCGAGCTTCTGCAGCTCACCATGGATCTTCGGCGCTCCCCAACCGGGGTTCTCCTGGGCAAGCCGACGGATCAGATCGCGGACTTCAGGCGTAATCTTTGGTCTACCAGGGCGCCGACAAGAGCGCCAGCGCCAATACCAGCGAAAGCCTGTTCGATGCCAGGCGACCACGGTGTCGGGCTTGACGATGAGAAGTACGGATTTCCAGCCAGGCCAGAAGCGACGGAGCGTGATCCAGAACAGCAGGTCGCAAGAATTCAGAATGGGCCGCGGCTGTTTTCGTTTGAGGACGGCGACTTGTTGCCGGAGCGCGACGACTTCCAGCGCGATGGCGGCGCGGGAGCGAAAGAAGACGGGGATGGCCGAGAAGAACGCAAAGAAGAGATCGAGCAACTTCCCTTGTAACACCTCATAACGATCATGGGAAACCTTCATTTGAGGGCGATCGGTAAGTCGATGAATCAAAATCGCTTCTGGTTTTGGCGACAGACAGCAGGTTGAAACCTTCAGCGCCGCGGTGAGGTACAATAACGCCAAAACGTGATTCGGCACAAATGGATTCTGTTCGCGATGACGCTGGTTCTGCCCGCCCGGGCACAGGAGTGCCGTTTTAGCGCGATTACACCTGCGCAACCGCCGTTGAAGATTGAGGAAGGCGAGCGCGCAACCGAGTCCCAGACATTTCAGACGACCGCATTCGCGCTCTCACCCGCGAACGTAGTGCACTTCTTCGATAGCGCGAGTCGCATTCGGCGGGTTGAGCCAAACGGCCGCATGACGACCCTAGCCGGCAACGGCATAAGAGGCGACAGGGTGGTCGCCGGCCCGGCGCTGGAAACCGCATTGCCAGCCGTGGTCCAAATCCTCTTCTCGCCGTCGGGCGTTCTGCACTTCGTGGCAGCGGAACGAATTTGGCGCATCGTTAATTCCACGATTGAGCCCGCTGCCGGCTCGGGTCGTCCAGGATTCAACGGCGAGTCAGCGCCTGCGCTGCAGATAAATCTCGGCGCTATCGTAAACGCCGCGTTCAATGCATCCGGCGAGCTGCTGATCCTCGACGGCTTTGCCCGAGTCCGCCGTCTCGATTCTGACGGTACGATCAGCACCATTGCGGGATCGACGCGGGTGGCCGCGGCCGCGGGATTCACCGGCGACAACGGTCCTGCCACGGCAGCGGCGTTGTCGAGCCCGCGTCAGATTGTGCCGCTTCGCGACGGCTCGCTATGGATCAAGGATCTGTCCGGCCGGCACCTGCGGGTTCTGACGCCCGACGGCGTTATCCGCACCATCAACCAGAACTTCGACGCGTCCGTGAACATCGTGCTGCTGGCCGACGGCACGCCGGCAGCAGCTACTGCGAACCGAGTTTATCCATTCCGCGGCAATGGGTCGATTGAGACCGGCGCCAACCCATTTCCTCCGTTCACCGGCACGCCGCTGGGCGTTGGCTCGGACGGGGCTCTGTATTATCTCGGATCTGCTCGGCCGGAGCAGCGCAATCCGCTCGTCCGCATCGCCAATGGACCGCCGACGGTGATAGCGTCAGCGCCGGTGGCTGCGACCGTTGACGGTCAGGCGCCGCCTTTTGGTGTGTGGCACCCACGCAGCAACACGCTGCTGTACGCTGCAACTGCCGGCGGCAAGTCGGGAATCCTCGAGGCACAACCAGGGCAGGCGCCGCGTTTCGTAGTAGGCGGCGGTGCTGATACTGGGGAACCCGACAGCAAAGCCGCCACAAGTCTGAGCATCTACGGCATCGTGGCGTTCTCGGTGGACGGCGAAGGACGAATTGTGCTGGCCGACGTTTTCCGCCGCCGGATTCTAGTGGTGGCCACGGATGGCAAGGTGAGTGTGCTCAAAACGCAAGGAGGAGAGCCAGTCATCTATGCGCCGCTGGGGAGCTTCGGAAATCTGCAGCGCATCGCCGCTGACGACGATGGGAACATTTACTGGTTTGTACAAGGAGCGACGCCGGCCGGTGGCGTCTTCACGGCCGACATTGCAGTCTGGACGCGCGCCAGCCAATCGCTCAGCACATTCACAGTCAACGGGCTCTCCGCACTGGTGCGGCTCGATGATGGTACGGTCGCCGTTCTAGCGGGTAACAGCGGCAGCTTCCGGACAGCGTATCGTGTGACGCCCTCGGGCCAGCAGAACGAGCTGCCTGCATTTCGCATGGCGCCGCTGCAGTCCGTGACGCGCTGGCGCCAGGGCTCATACTTCACCGCCGCATCACGCCTGTTCCGTGGCGAGCCCGGACGGTTTCAGATGCTCAATCTCAGCACGTTGGCCTCGGGCGCGCTCTTTCAACCGGATTTCGTTCTTGCCGGCCGCAACAGCCTGCTGGTGCATCTGAGCGATGGCGGCTTCTACCAGATCGACAATCCGGACGCCTGCGATTGGCTATCGCAGCCCGTAATCGCGCCGAATGGAATCGTGAACGCCGCCAGTTATGAGTTCGCCAATACGATTTCACCGCGCCAGTTGATCACCATATTCGGATCGGGACTCGGGCCGGTCGAAGGCCAGGGTCTGGTGCTCAACGGCGTGCTGCGCGCCGGTGGCCAGCCGCCACCGTATCCGGCACTGGTGCTCGGCAATTTCTCCGGCAACATTCCGAACGCGACGCTAACAGGAACCACGCTGCCGGTCATCTATTCCAACGACAGGCAGGTTACCGTACAAGGCGTGACGGGTGTTCCGAACTCGGGCGAGTACCTTCTGTATTTCAGTTGGCAAGGGCTGCAACTGATTCATCCCACACCGGTCCGCGTGGTCCCGGCCACTCCCGGACTGTTCACCGAGCAGGGCGAGAAGGACGGTCTCGCGCTTGCGCTGAACGAGAGCGGAAGCCTCCACAGCGTCGCGAATCCGGCCGAGCGCGGTTCGGTGGTGCAGTTGTTCGGAACCGGCTTTGGGGATCTCGCCAACAATCTGGCGACGGGCGACTTCTTCAGTTTAACGGCGCCCGTAAGCCACATCCGCGATGTCACGGTCACCATCGGCGGGCGGCAAGCCGTCGTAGAGTTCGCTGGAGGGGCGACGGGCTTGATCGCCGGAACCACGCAGCTCAACGTGCGAGTGCCCGAAGCCCTTTCGCCCGGCGCACACCCGGTGATCGTGGAAGTCGCGGGTCAACTCGAACCTTCCACACAGCGGGTCACGCTTCAGGTTCGCTGAGCGCTAAAACTCCAGCCTCATTGAAACCTGCACCTGACGAGGGCGGAACCCCCACCCGCCGAAGGAGCTCGCCAGACTGACGATGCCTTCCGGACTCGGCGCGACGAGACCCTGCACATTGAAGACGTTAAACACGTCCACGTTGAGACGCAGTCGCCGCCGCCCCCTCTCGTCGAAATTGAAGTACTTGAGCAGAGAGGAATCCATGCTCCAGTTGAACGGCCCAAGCCGGTGCTGGTTGCGCCAGGGATGCAAGCCGGTGTCGTGGTTCAGACGTTGAACGCCGCCGGTGAGGAGAGGCAGGTAAACAATATCCGTGTCGTAATCGTTTGCGTTTGGATCGGTTGCCAGTCCTCCCTTTGGCCACGGGTTGATCGGCTTCTGGGCCGGTTTATAGTTCGCGGGAAGACCGAAGACGCCACTGCGCAGACCCGCAGCGTTGCGGCTGTCGATGAAGCGTTCCGAGATGTAGCCGTTGAACCAAAGATAGCCTTCGATACAGCGCTCATCCCGGGGATCGGAGGCCAGAGCCGGAGTCGCACGGCAGTCCAGAATCTTGTGTTTCTTCCCATAGACCTCGAAGGTTCCCATTTCTCCCCAATCAACGGTAGGCATGGTGTACCAAGTGCTGCCGATGGTCCCCGTGCCGGAAATCCTCCAGCCGCCGATGATGGAATTCAGCCATCCGCGGGCGTTGCGCGCCAGTGGCCGGCCTTTTCCGAAGGGTAGATCGTAAATCCAGTTCCAACGGATGCGGTGCTTGGGGATCGCTGTGTCGCGATCATAGAAGAGGAACCGATTTAGCTCCCGGAGGCCGGTTGGAACTGCGCCGGGCAGGTAGGCGGAAGGAGTGGAGCCGACATCGTCGCGAAATGAGTTGCCGGCCAGGCGAAGCGAGTTGGTTAGAGTATAAAACGCCTGAAAGCCAAGCCCGCTGCGGAAACGCCGCTCGATCTCCAACGCCCAAGTCGCCGAGTTGATGTAGCCACTACGTTGCAGAAGTCGAACGTCCGTGTAGGCGTTCTGGTCGTAAGGCCGGCGAAGAACGCCGGAGAATTCACCTGTTGGAGGCGGCCGTCCATTCGTTAGATACCAGATGTAGTCATTCTGCGTGGCGTTGATGTTGAACAACTGGTCGGCATTGACGCCGTGCTTTCCCTTGTACGTGAGGCGGATTACCGTGCCTTGAGCAATCTGTTTCTCGAGGGCCAAATTCCACTCGTGGACACGAAAGCTCGGCTGGGATCCATCCATTCCCACCACACCGACACCGCGACCGACCGACAACGGATCGTCTAGGTCAATCACGTTCGCGCTGTTGACTCCCGCTTGGACGCCGGGAACAGTGCGTAGCAGGTAGTTCACGATTCCATCGGGACTCTGGTTGGCGGAGTTGGGGTTGTATTGAAA
>JBOGMR010000541.1:0-6983 GCA_050746825.1 Bryobacteraceae bacterium
GTTTTGCCAGGTTTTGATTCCACCCGCGGTCTTTGAGGAAGTTGTGACGAACGGCCGGGGTCCAGTGCAAGAGGCCGTCCGCAGTGCAACTGAGCGTTGGATTCGTGTTCGACCGCAGCGGCGATCCGAGGCCGGGCAGTTCTATGAATTCCAATACGGCCTTCACGCCGGCGAAAGCGAGGTGATCGCTTTGGCGCTGGAGTTGGAGGCGGAAGTAGTGCTCATCGATGATCGCAAGGCCGTGCGATGCGCACGGAGCCTTGGGTTGACCGTCACGCCAACCCCGGTTCTGTATCACGCAGCGAAAAAGCGAGGTTGGATCGAATCCGTTGCGGACAAGCTGGGTTTGCTTCGCGGCGTGGGGTTTCGTCTTGCGGAACGCGACTATGAGGCAATCCTTCGGCACGTTGGAGAACGATAGCCCAGAGAGGTTTCAAGCTCCGCTCCGCACCTCAAAAAGGCGGCGCAAGAGGCGGATCTGACCGGCGTGATAGAGGTCGTGGGCGGCTGCGCCTCGGATCAGGTGGAGCGCGTCTCTGTGGAGACACGTCACGGCGTCGTGTACGGCGCGGCGGAGGTTGCGGTGTGTCGTCTCCAGGATTGCGATGTCGCTTTTCCACGCGGACTCGCTGAGTTCCACCGGACGTTTGAAGAAGTTGGTGCCGGGGAGCACGAAGGTGCCACGCCTGGCGCGAGTGATGCGGCGCGTTACCACGTATTTCCAGTAGGCGACGTGTAGCGTGAGCTCCCAGATGTTGTGACTGCCGGGTGTTGGGCGCCAGGCAGCTTCCTGTGCGGCGACACCGCGGATTGCGCTGCGCAGGTTCGGGCCATGCCAGGACTTCTTGTTATAGGCTTCGTCCAGGAAATCGATGATCATTTGCGGCGTTCCGTGAGGCCTTTGCCTTTCCTGAATTGTAACCACCGGCGGACACCCCGTCGACGCCGTCCATCGCGCCGGCCCGCGCACCGGTTTGCTCGCGGAGATGTTGAACCCGAGCATTTCCGCGGCGTCCTGACGGCACGATATACACAATTGTATATACTAAACAGGTGAGGAAGGCCCTCAAGCCGGTCGAGTGGGTAGGTGACAGCCTTCGGCGGCTGCGCGCATTCTCCAAGCCTCTCCGGCAGCAAGTGGGCTACGAGTTGGAGTTGGTCCAGCGCGGTCTTGAGCCGAGTGACTGGAAAGCTATGCGGCAAGTCGGGCCGCGTGTCAATGAGATTCGCCTCCACAGTGAGGAAGAGCACCGTGTGTTTTATGTAGCCACACTTCGATACGCGATTTACGTTCTGCATGCATTCCAAAGAAGAGTCGAAAGACTTCTGGACCCGACATCGAGCTCGCAAAACGGCGGTTCCGCGAAGCGCTTCGCATGGAGGTGTTGAAAAATGACTCGACCCAAAGTCAGTCGAAGCGTCGATATTTTTGCAGACCTGGGTTTCACGACCGCCGAGGCCGAGAACCTACGCATTCGTCAGCCATGATGAGGGCCCTGGTTTCGTTCCTGCGAGAGAAGCGGCTTACGCAGGCTCGTGCGGCTAAGCTATTGGGCGTGACGCAGCCACGAGTTTCGGATTTGATGCGCGGCCAAATCCATCGGTTCTCGATCGATAATCTTGTCGTGCTGCTCGCCGCGGCGGGACTTCGCGTCGATTTGAAGGTCAAGCGAGCAGCCTGATGTCGTAATGTACGTCTCATGAACTGGAGATCACTCGACGATCCGGCGAACGCAGCGAATCGAATCGCCGGGAACGGCGGTGATTTGGTGAAGCACACCGTCTCTATCGCGACTCTCCGTTTTCTCCTCAACTTTGAACCATGGCGCGAGAGGCTGAGCCTGAGGGAATGCCACGCCGGTAGGGTATCTACCGCATCCCGACCTCCGGCAAGCGGCAGCGGTTGCTCGGTTGTCTGTGCTCCAATCCGATCGCAGGCGCCGAAGTTCTGCTTCGCAGTGTACAGCGCGACATTCTGCGGCCGCTGTGCTGCTGGCAGGATATCGAGGATGGCTTTGGGTGGTACGCTGGATCGGCTCTTATTAACGCTTCTGCTTTAGCTGATCACTCCTCCGGTTTACACACCCTTGATTTCTACGAACAGCAGCCGGAAACACGGCGAATCTTGGAAACGGTCCTTGGGGATATCGGCTGTAAGCGTGGACTTTTCGCGCAAGTCTTGGCGGCAGACAGGCCAAACGAGCAGTTCGACGGCGAGGGTTACATTGAGCAACAGATTTGCGGATGGGGCAGGCGGAATGTGGTTCTGCTCGATCCGTTCGCAATGTGGCGGCAACCTCAGGATCAAGTCAAACGCGACCGGTATGCTGCGGTGCTTGATGCCTTAGTCCGTCGCGGACCAGATGCCCCGTGCCTGGTTCTCTTTTGGACCTGGGGAAGGGCTTTTCGAATTGCAGAAGGCGACCTAAACGGGACTACAAAACCCGTGAAGAACGGTTATCAAGAACTACGGCGCAAGCTTCACAAAGCTGGACTCCACTTCGTATTAATCCGGTGGCGGTGGGGTCTCCAGTTCGCGATGTGGGTCTTAATACCAGGAGAGCACCTGGCCGCGCTCAGGAAGAACATCGATGCGCACTGTCGAGTTTTGACTGATCACCTTGTCCGCCACGGTTGTAAACGAAACCTGAGACATCCACGCATCAAGGTCACAATCGACTGAAAACTCGCGGGACGGCCTACCGGATCTCGTTCCTAGCGGCATGTCCTGAAGGTTGCGACAATCGGGAGCCTCGGAGGCCTACCAAGCCCCTGCCTTCCTGAATTGTAACTGCGCGGCCGGCGGTGACCCCTTCAACCCGGTCGATCGCACCGCTCGGCCATCGCACCTCGATACGGTCGACGCGGTCGCGCCCGCCGAGGCCGAAGTGGAGGCGCGGATCGTGGGCCGCTTGATAACTGTAGCCGCTGCGGCGTTCATCGGCACTCTTCCAGCCGCCGGCGGTGATCGTCACCTGCGCACCGGCGCCATCGCGGTTTGATTTCGTGCCGATCAGGAGAATTTGCAGCCAGTGGTTGCGATTGCCGCCGTCATTGCGGAGTAGTTCGACTTCCTGGCCGTTATTGCTCACGAGCACGTCGATGTCGCCGTCGTTGTCGAAATCGCCGAAGGCAGCCGCGCGGCTGACGCGCGGAACGGACAAGTCGGCGCCGAGATCGCGAGTTACGTTTTCGAATTTGCCGCCGATGTTGTGGAAGACCACCTTCGGCTCGGCATACGACGTCTTTGGGTGGAACAGGTGGATGTTGTCGAGCACGTGTCCGTTGGCGAGGAACAGGTCTCGGCGGCCGTCGTTGTCGTAGTCGATGAAACCTGTACCGAAGCCGCTCAGGTGGAAGGTCTGGTAGCCGAGACCAGCGCGGAAGGTTGCGTCCTCGAAGGCGTCCTTGCGATTGTGGCGATAGAGGCGGTTGAATTCGAAATCGAGATGCGTCACGTAGAGGTCGGGCCAACCGTCACCATCGTAATCGGCGGCATCGACGCCCATGCCCGCCTCGGCTTCGCCGTTCTCACCGTACGCGACGCCCGCGCTCACCGCGGCTTCTTCGAACGTGCCGTCACGTTTGTTGATCCAGAGGAAATTTTCCATCGAGTCGTTGGCGATGAAGATGTCGGGCCAGCCGTCGCGATTGAAGTCGAAGCAAACCACGCCGAGGCCGTTGCCGGGCCTGGCGCCGACGCGGCTCGCGCGGCTCACATCCGTGAAGGCGCCGTCGCGGTTGTTGCGGAGCAGAGTCGGCGGCTGGCCTTTGTACTTGTTGGGATGACAGTAGGAGCGATAGCCGGGCTTCGACTCGCCGCAGAAGATGTTGTTCTCGGGCGTCCAGTCGACGTAGTTGGCGATGACGAGGTCGAGCCAGCCGTCGCGATCGAAATCGAGCCAGGCAGCGCTCGATCCCCACCGGCCACGATTCGCGGCTCCAGACTTTTCGGTGATGTCTGTGAATTTGCCGCCGTCATTGCGATAGAGGATGCTGCGGCCGTAGCCGGCGACGTAGAGGTCCTGGTCGCCGTCGTTGTCGAAATCGGCGGCGGCGACGCCCATGCCGAAGAGGCCTTCTGCGGCGACGCCGGCGCGTTCGGTGACATCGGTGAAGGCGCCGTCGCGGTTGTTGCGAAACAGGGCGCCGCGCGATGGGGTCGAGTTCACGAGGTAGGCGTCGAGCCAGCCGTCGTTATCGTAGTCGATCCAGGCGGCGCCGGCGCCCATCGTTTCGACCAGGCGCTTTTCGGGCGTGGCGGCGTTGTGGTGGCGGAACGTGAGGTTGGATTTAGAAGCAACGTTGGTGAAGGTGATGCGGTGGGGAGCGGACGCGGAGGCACACAGGAGCACCAGCGCCGAGACGAGTCTCGGCGTGGCAGGCACAAGCGCCCGCGCCACGTTAGAACCGCAAGAACGCCGGTCAAGCTTTGTCCGACCCATGTGATTCGCTCTTGACAATCAGTTGGATCAGATCAGAGAATCGTGTTCATCCGAGATGCTAATAGATTATAAATTGAGGGTCAACCAGGTTCTCGCTGACGCGGCCGGCACAACTGTCTGCGCCTCGCGTACAGCAGCTCAAGCCAGGCGGGCTCGATGACGGACTCGGCGCCGGCTCGCAAGCGGTTGCGGCTACTCGACGCCACCATGATCATCATGGGGTCAATGATCGGGAGCGGAATTTTTCTTGCGCCCGCGCTGATCGCCGCCATCGCGCTGCAGGGTCAGCTCGGGGCAGGCAGCTTCGTTTGGATCTGGATCGTCGGCGGAGTACTCACCCTGTGCGCGGCGCTTTCATTCGCCGAGCTGGCGGCCGCGTTCCCAAAAACCGGCGGCCAATACGTGTTTCTGAGCGAGGCGCTCAATCCCTTCTTCGGATTCCTTTACGGCTGGACGCTGTTCACGGTGATCCAGTGCGGATTCATCGCCGCGGTGGCGGTGGCATTCGCGAATTACCTGGGCGTGTTCGTGCCGTGGGTCAGCCAATCGAGCGCCGTGTTGTCGGCGGGGCCGTTGCGAGTATCCAGCGTGCAGATTGTCGCGATCCTGCTGGTAGCGGCGTTGTCGTGGATCAACTCGCGCGGACTGCGTGAAGGCGCGGCGGTGCAGAACCTGCTGGGCTTCGCGAAGATCGGCGGACTGATCGGCCTGGTCGTTTTCGGACTCACGAGTTCGCGCGGCGATTGGTCGCACTTCCAGCCGCTGCTGCCGTCCGCCGTCACGTTCGGCGTCCTGACGGCGTTCGCGGTTGGCCTCTCCAAGGCGCTGTTCGCCTACGATTCGTGGAACGTCGTGACCTTCGTCGCGGAGGAAACGCACGAGCCGGCGCGCACCTTGCCGCGCGCACTGTTTCTCGGCACGCTGGGCGTCACCTTGATCTACGCGCTCACTACTTCGGCCTACCTCTATATACTGCCCATCGACCAGGCGGCCAACGTCGCCGATCAGCGCATCGCCGCCGAGGTCGCGCAGATCGTGCTCGGGCCGGTGGGTCTGACGCTGATCGCGCTCGCGGTGCTCATCTCGACCGCCGGCTGCGACAACGGCCTGATCCTTTCCGGGCCCTGGCTCTATTACGCGATGGCGAAGGACGGCCTGTTCTTCGGCGGCGCGGCGCGGCTCGACGAGAAGCGCGGAATGCCTATCCGCTCGCTTCAATATCAGGCGGTATGGTCGATGGTACTGATCCTCTCCGGCAGTCTCGGATCGCGGGGAGCGCAACTCTACAGCGACCTGCTCACCTTCACCTCGTTCGCTTCTTTGCTGTTCAATGCCCTCACCGTTATGGGGTTGCTTATGCTGCGAAAGAATCGTCCCGAATTGCCGCGGCCGTATCGGGTCACCGGGTATCCGGCCGTGCCGCTGCTGTTCCTGATCGCCGCGATCTTCTTCCTGATTTTCATTGCGGTGGGCGATCCGCGGAACTCCGGATTCGGGCTATTGATTATCGTGAGTGGTGTGCCCCTGTATGTTTACTGGAAACGCAAGCTCGCGCGCAAGCTGGCCGCCGTGGCCATGACGCTCGTTGCCGGTGTGGCGTTGGGCCAGCAGCCGCCATTGGTCCAGGACTACGTCAAGGGGAATGTCGGACCGCTGCCCTCCACCCTGGCGCTCGATCCGTTCTACAAAAAGTACACCGGCGCGCTCGGCATTCCGATCACGAGTTCGGAGAAGGTTCCGGATGCGGCGCTGCTGGTGGCGCGCGACATCGTGATTCACATGCTGGCGAAGCGTCCCGACGTCCGCGCCGAGCTCGTGAAAAAGAACTGGCGCATCGGCGTGATGGCGCAGACGGAGATGACCACCGACATTCCGGAGCATCGAAACCTGAAGAAGCCCCGGCCGGACGCTTTCAATTTGACCGCGGGCGAGCGCGCGAATTACGAGCGCATTGAGAAAATGACCGACAAAGAATACTGGGACGGCCGTGCGCGCGGGCTCGGAGGTAACCCCACCACGTGCGCCGAGGAGAACGTGCTCGGTTATCCCGGCACGCGATATTACGGCGAGCACATTCTGGTGCATGAGTTTTCACACGCCATTTTGAACGGTGGAGTTCGTGCCGTGGATCCGAAGCTGTATGAGGAGGTGCGCGAGGCTTACAAGGAGGCGATGGCAAAGGGGTTGTGGAAGGGGCACTATGGGTCGACCAATTTCAATGAGTATTGGGCGGAGGGGACACAGACCTGGTATTGGTCGAACTATGAGTTTTTCGACGGTGCGAAGCGCGTTCAGACTCCCGGCGATTTGAAGGTGTACGACCCGAGGCTTTACGAGCTGCTGGGGCGTGTGTACGAGGATCATCACATCCCGATGGATATTTATCATGGCAAGAACATTCGACCGGCGCGGCGCTAGGTATTACGCTCAGTCGAAATCTTCGCCGCCCGCGCAGATTTCGTCTGGTGGACGTGGCGCAGGCACTCGCGCCTGCAGCGCCGGGACTCGTCCCGGCGCTTGGTGGGGCAGACTTCAGTC
>JBOGMR010000542.1:0-4538 GCA_050746825.1 Bryobacteraceae bacterium
AGGTCTTCTTTTCGTGATTGATTTCCGTAAAGGTTTCAGCGTCGAGATCAATGATCGACGTGCTGCGCTTGGTAATGTTCGCCAGGCGGTTGCCCTTGAGGAGCACAGTGGAAACCATCGGCTCGCGCAATTCTTTGGAGAACACGCCCACGAACTTTACTGCGCCGGCCATTGCGCCGCCGGTAATCTGCGACTTCTGCTCGTAGCTGAAATCGGCGAAAAGGCAGCCAGGCAAAGCGGCAATTGCAAACACGGTGAAAAGTCGAATGCACATGATCCTATCCTACACCGGGTGGGTGAGGCAGACCGGAGACCGGGCCTGGTAAGCCGCCGGGCACAAGTGCCCACGCTGCGTCGTCAGCTATCCGTCGTCAGCTATCATGGTTGCCTGCGCCATGAAGATCACAAAAGTCGAAGCCATTTATCTCCGCCAGCCTGAAGTGAAGTGGCAGTGCGATTCCGGGCAGGATGCGCTGATTGTGCGGGTCCACACCGACGCGGGCATCATTGGAATTGGCGAGGTCGACTCGAATCCGCTCGCGGTGAAGGGCGCCATCGAAGGTCCGTTCTCGCACACTACCGCCACCGGTCTTGCGCAGGTCGTGATCGGCGAGGATCCGTTCGAGACCGAGCGCCTGTGGCACAAGATGTACCGCGCGAACATTTATGGCGGCCGCCGCGGCGTAGGACTCCACGCGATCAGCGGCATCGATATCGCGCTGTGGGACATCAAAGGGAAGGCGCTCGGCCTGCCCATCTGGAAGCTGCTGGGCGGCGGATTCCACCAGAGGATGCGCTGCTACGCCAGCTCGCTGTTCGGCGCCACGCCGGAAAAGACCGGTGACCTCGCGCGCCGCTACCGCGATCAGGGCTTCACCGCGGTGAAATTCGGCTGGGATCCGATGGGCCAGGACGAGAAGACCGACATAGCTTTGGTGCGCGAAGGGCGGCGAGGGCTCGGCGACGGCGCGGATCTTCTGATCGATGCGGGCCTGGTATGGGATTCGAAGACCGCGCTCCAGCGCGCCCGCGCGTTCTCCGAATACGACATCTACTGGCTTGAAGAGCCGCTGCGTCCCGACGACTACGACGGTTACCGCAAGCTGGCCGAGGCAACTCATGTCCGCATCGCCGCCGGCGAGGAGGAGTCGAATCGTCAATCGTTTCTCGATCTGATGGATCGCGGGCGCATCGACGTCGTGCAGGTCGACCTGACGCGCTGCGGCGGATTCACCGAAGCGATGAAGATCGCGGCCCTGGCCTGGGACCGCGGATTGCCTATCGCCAACCACGGGTTTACCACGTACATCAACGTCACGGCCGCGCTGCACTGGCTGAACTCGATCCCCAACGCGCTGATCTGCGAATTCGTGGCCGAAGAAGAAACGAACCTCCGCGAGCATCTTACCGTCCAGAAACTGCGGGCCCGCGATGGCTCTCTCGATATGCCGCAGCAGCCCGGGCTCGGGATTGACTTGGACGAGCAAGCCTTGGAACAATACGCGGTGAGGTGAGCCTATGAATCGCCGCGTCTTTCTTGCCGCGCTTTCCGCCGCAATGTCCTCGGCCGCGTCACGCCTGCCCGCCAACAAGAACCTCAAGTGGGGTGTGAGCGCCGGCTTGTGGGGCCACTTTCGGAAAGCGCCCTTCACGGAAATCCTCGACGTGATGAAGGATACCGGATTCATTGGCGTCCGGCTGACGGGATTTCCCGGAATCCTCAAGACCTACGACATGACGCCGAACGCGATGGAGAAGGAGATTTCCAAACGCAACCTCCACGTCGCAACGATCTCATTCGGCGGACCGGCGCACGATCCGGCACGGCACGCAAAGAACATCGAAGACGCGAAGGCCGCGATGAACTTCCTCAACATCTTCGGTGCGAAGCACCTGGTGGTCTTTCCTCCCGCTCGCTTGAAGGCCGGCGAAAACGTCGGCGCCGCGTTTAAGATGATGTGCGAATTCTACAATCGCCTGGGTGAAGTGGCCGGGGAGATGGGCTTCAAGGCCGGCCTGCACAACCATCTGGATGAAATGGTGGAGGGGCCCGAGGAGGTGCACAAGTTCATGGCGATGACGAATCCAAAGCTGTTCCACTTCTCGCCGGACACCGCGCATCTGCATCTCGGCGGCAGCAACGTTGTCGAGATGTTCCAGAAGTACAAGAACCGGATCATGTTCATGGACTACAAGGACGCGAAGTGGACGACGCCCGCGGCCGATGTAAGGCTCGACAACGGCAAGGTGCATCCGAAGGACTCGAAGCCGGCCAGGTTCTTCGAGAGTATCTACGATTTGGGCGACGGCGAGATCGATTTCCCCGCGTGCCATCGCGTCCTCAAGGAGATCCAGTTCAAGGGCTGGATCTGCGTTGACCTCGACACAGCGCGTAAGGGACCTCGCGTCAGTTACGAGCGAAGCGGGGCGTACGTGGTCAACAGGCTCGAGTCGATTTACGTCTGACTTCCTGCACACTACGCTGGGCAAACTGGGAACGCCGGTATTCCGGCTGGGGCTGTCGGCGACCTACTGGCCGGGACGCAGCACGATCCGGCGCGCTCTCGATGCGGGTGTGAACTATTTCTTCTACTTCGGCTTCGACGTCCAGATGACGCGCGCGCTGCGTGAAGTGGTCCGCTCACAGCGCGAGCAATTCGTCCTGGCCACCGGCGCCTACAACTACGTCTGGACCCACCAGAATCTCCGGCGCACGCTCGAGCGCCGCCTGCGGCAGATCGGCACTGACTACATCGATCTGTTCCACTTCCTGGGAATCATGCACCCGGAAGAATTCAACACCCGCGTGCGCGACGAAATGGAACAGGTGCGGCGGAGCGGCCTGGTTCGCGGCGTGGCGATCTCTTGCCATGACCGCGCGTTCGCCGCGCAACTTGCCAAAGAGGGTGTTGTCGACGGGCTGATGATTCGCTACAACGCCGCCCATCGCGGCGCTGAGTCGGAAATCTTTCCGCACCTCCCCAACCCGAAACCCGCGGTAGTCAGTTACACCGCGACGCGCTGGACCGCCCTGATCCGGCGGCCCGCCGGATATCCGAAGGACGGCCGGATCCCCACAGCCGGATTGTGCTACCGCTTCGCGTTGTCCAACCCCCATGTCGACGTATGCCTTTCGGCGCCTCGAAATCCCGGGCAGCTCGACGAGAACCTCGCGGAACTCCGGAGAGGCGCGCTGGATGAAGAAGAGATGCGGTTCATGCGCGAGTTCGGCGACCTGGTCTACCGCAAGTACAAGTACTTCCTGTGACCTACCGCAGAGGCGCCGCGTTCTTCTTGATGTAGTCCTCCACCCGCGAGCCTCGCCCACTCGATCCGGGCCCGATATAGTGGAACGCCTCGGCGTACTCGACGCCGTACTGTTTGCCCAGTTCGCGGTTGCGCGCGAGCACGAACTCCTTGATGTAATTCCGATCGGCGGTCGCGTCATCGTCGCCAAGCAACGGCAGCCGCAGATTGCGCTTGGCCAGCTCCGCGCGCAGCCGCGATCCGTTCGTTCCCGCCGGACCTTTGGCCACGTTGGCGCGATTGGCTTCGACCTTCTTGTCGATCACCGCGCTAATATCAACTACCCGCGTAACCTCGGGCCGGCGCGCGAAGTAATACTTGTCGGTGACAGCATGCGCAGTGAGCCCCGCGGCGAGATGCTCGGGATAATCGTGCGCGCGGCCGGCGATCCAGCAGGCAGCCTCGACCGCGCGGGCCGTCATATGGTGGTCGGGATTCTCCTCGTCGTGCGCCCATGGATCCCAGGAAACCACGGTGTCCGCCTTCACGAGGCGGATCAGAAAAATGAGGCGGCACAGTAATTCGTTGAAAGCGGCGCCACCCATGTAGTGGTTGTTGTAATTGAGATCGAACTTGCTCTTGAGGCCCAGGATCCCGACGAGCTTGGCGTTGTCCCGCTCGTTGCCGAGCACGTGGTCGCCGATCGTGCCCGGCGTCCCGAGTCCCGGCGCGTCGCCCATGTCGTCGTTGGAGGCACGCACCAGGTAGCCTGTGTAGCCCTCCTGAACAAGCTTGGCCACGGTGCCCGCCGCTGACAATGGAATGTCGTCGGAGTGCGCCTGCACGGCGAGCAGCACTTTGCCCTTGTGCGGCGCTCCCGGCGCTGCGCGCTCGACGAACGGCGATTGAGGACTCTGCGATCGCGCGAGCTGCGCCGTGGCTGCGCCCGCGACGATGTTAGTGAAGAATTGGCGTCGTAACATGGCCGCATTATACGCGCTTGGCGTGGGCCGTGCTATTCCTTCGTCGCGACGTCCGAACGAACAGGCACGAGGTGATACGGTTGCCGCATCAATGCTTTGGGCCGCACAGCAACTTTACTCTCGCGCGTTCGATAACTATTTTGAGGATCGCGCAATAAGGTGACAAAAACCGACACAGAACCACGAGCGTAAGCGAGTGGCAGCCGCGGAGTGTCATACTAAGAGATCGTTAAGAAATAACCTTTTCAAGCACGCGGCAGAATCTCATAGTTCCAGTCGCCGTGAAACTTGTCGCGCCGGAGGTTGATC
>JBOGMR010000543.1:0-6668 GCA_050746825.1 Bryobacteraceae bacterium
CCAGAATGTCGAAGCTCTTCTCGCGAAACCCCCGCAGGATCGTCTCGTACTGCCGCTTGCCCGACGCCGTATCACGGTCGAGACGCGTGATCCGGGCGCGCGGAAAGTGCTGGTGCAGTTCCTCCTCCACCTTCTCCGACCCGACTCCCAAAAAGTACACGTGCTCGCTCTGGCACTTCGGACACGCGCTCGGCACCTTCTCCGCATACCCGCAGTAGTGGCACAGCATCCGCCGGTCGCGCCGGTGATACGTCAGCGTGAGCGAGCAGTTGATGCATTCGACCCGCGACCCACAGGCGCGGCACGCGACGACACTCGAAAATCCCCGCCGGTTCAGCAGCAGCATCGTCTGCTCGCCGTTTTCGAGCCGGTGTGCGATGGCATCGAGCAGCCTTCGCGAGAATGTCGACGTCCTGCGCGTCTCCAGAAACTCGATCCGCATGTCGATCAGCTCGACCTCCGGCATCGGCCGCTCCTGTACGCGTCCGGGGAGTTCGATCAGCCTGTACTTCGCGCGCTCGGCGTTGTAGCGGCTCTCGAGACTGGGCGTGGCCGAGCCCAGAATCACGCAGGCGCTCGCGTGCTGCGCGCGCAGGATCGCGACGTCGCGGCCGTGATAGCGCGGCAACTCCTCCTGCTTGTAACTCTGGTCGTGCTCCTCATCGACGACAATGAGGCCCAGATTCCGCACCGGCGCAAACACTCCCGACCGCGTCGCCACCACGACTCCCGCGGCGCCCGACTGGATTCGCCGCCACTGCTCGGCGCGCTCCGCATCGGTGAACGCGCTGTGCAGTATCGCCACGCGATCTCCGAACCGGGAGTAAAACTGCCCCGCCACCGCCGGCGTCAGCGCGATCTCGGGCACCAGCAGCAGCGCGCTGCGGCCCGCCGCCAGCGTGGCGTCGATCGCTTTCAAGTACACTTCCGTTTTCCCGGAACCGGTCACGCCATGCAACAGAAACGTCTGGAATTGTTTCGCCTCAATCGCTTCGAAAATCCGATCGAAGGCCGCCTCCTGCGCCGCATTCAGCACGTGCGGCGCTCGCGTGTCCGCTTCAATCGCGAGCGGCCGCCGACGCACCTTGATCAGCTTCTTCCGCGCCAGCGAACGGGCCGCCTGACTGGAGCCCTTCACCATCTGCTCGACGTCCTTCAAGACATGCGCGCCCGGGTGCAGTTCAAGGAACGCCAGCAGCTCGCGCTCCGCCTTGGGAAGCTTCGCTTCGTGCGCGAGCGGCGCCACGCCCGTAATCTCCAGGTGTTCCGATGGCGCGCGCAGAGGATCGCGCTCCCCATGCACCTGCTCCGCCACGATGAAGCCGCGCTTTTCGAGCGACTTGATCGCCTTGTCCGCCAGCGGATATTTCCGCGCCAGATACCCGGCCGAAAGCGGCCTCGACTCGAGCGCCCGCAGCACCTGCAGCGCCGGATCCTCGGGACTGGAATCGAGCAAGAGCTGCCGCGCCGCATCGCGGCCTGAATCGGTGAGCTGGTAGACTTTGCCCGCGCGGATCTCGGAGGCGAGCGGCAGCATTCCCCGCAGCACCTCTCCGAGTGGCGCGCAATAGTATCCCGCGATCCACTTGCCCAGAGCCATCAGCGCTTCATCGAGCACAGGCGCGGCATCGATCAGCCGCAGCGCCTCGCGCGTCGCCATCTCCGGCTTCCTGTCGTGGCATTCGATCACGAAACCGGTCATCTTGCGCGGCCCGAACGGCACCAGAATGCGGCACCCCGGTTGCACGCGATGCTGCAACGTCAGCGGCAACGAATAAGTGAACGCCTGGTCGAGCGGAACAGGCAAGCTGACGTCGCAGTACTCCAAGCGCCCGCTCAGCCCTTCCTCAGTTCGCGCTCCAGATCGGAAAGTACTTCGGCGCGCTTTTCACTGGCCAACTCCCGCTCCATACGGCGCAAAGCAACACCCACGACGTCGCGATGATGGAGCTTCGAGCCGAAGCCCGTTTCCGTAAGCCGCAGCCACAGTTCATGCAACCGGTCGAGGTCCTCCGGCCACAACCTGGGCGGATGGGGACCTAGATTCACGAAGATAGACGGACGTCCGGGACGGATCACCTCGAGCGAGAAACTGGCCCTCATATCCGCGGGGAGCCGCTCCCAAGCCAAACCGATTTTCTGCGCCAGCTCTTCCGAATCCATTCGCGCGGACACGCCGGTCACCAGCCGGGAGGCCTTCAAACGCGCAGCCGTCTGGACCATGGCGTCGAACGGATCGACTCCCGGCACAACCACCAGGTCGACCGTCTTGCCCTCCTTCTCCGCCATCGCCACCACGCGCGTGAACAGTTTCTTCTCATAATCGGCGAACAACTGATTTTCCGACAACTGATACTCACCGGCGCCCGCCGAGATCTGCCGCACTGTCATCACCACGATGTCATGCCGCCGCATGTTGGTCTTTTGCAGCACGCTGTGCAAATGCCCGAGTGCGTTGTAATCGCGAACGGCCACCAGTACGCAGCCCGGCCGCGCATGCGTCAGGCCGGGCTCCACGTCGGCCTTATGTTCCAGGTTGAATTCCTCGAGGCCGTGCTTCTCGTCCTTCCTCTTTCTCGCGTTGATTTTCTCCGAAATCGTGAACAGCAGGAACAGCGCTACCGTGAACGAGATGCCCCAGATGGTCGCCACTTTCTTTGTGAACAGAATCGCAAGCGCCACCAGGAAAAGAACCAGTGTGGTGAGAATCAGACCCACCGGCCATTCGCGCCCGCCAATCCGGATATTCAACGGGACCTTGTATTCCTGGTCGTGCCGGCGGAAGCGCAACACCAGCACACCCACCGACTTGAGAAAAAAGCTCCAGACCACGCCGAATGCGTACGCTTCACCCAGCATGTAGAGGTTACCGCGGCTGCCGAGGATCGTTCCCACTTGCAGCAGTGCGATCACGTTGATGATTCGCGACGTGGTGCCGAAGCGCTGGTGCGGCTTTCGGAACCAGTCCACCAGGACGCCGTCCTCCGCAACCCGGTTCATGACCCCGTTGGCGCCGATCATCGAGGTATTCACCGCGCCCGACAGAATCAGCGTACCCACAGTAACGACGAAAATATGAAAGCCGAGGAGCAACAGCGGCGGCCCGATCAGATGCATCGACAGGCCGCCCAGCAGATTATTGATGTACGTGGGCCGCACACTGTCCGGAATAATCATCCCGGCAAACAAGGTGATCACGCCGGTTGAGAGAACCGCGTAGACGCACACCAGATTTCCGGTGATCTTCAGATTTTTCATCTTTGGATACGCGATTTCCCGGTACACTTGCGCCAGCGTTTCAAACCCGCTCATCGAGAGCAGTGAGTGACCAAAGGCAATCACCAGCGCGATAAACGAAATGTTGGGAAGCACGGTGCCGTGAAGCCAACCCAGGCTCTGCTCGTTGAACTTCAGGTTCTCCGGCGTGGGCGGAGGCGGAATCTGGGCCGGACCGTTCACCAGAATCGTGAGGGGACACCAGATCAGAAACGCGACCACCATCACCGTGGTGATCTGCATGATCCGCAGCGCCTTTCCGCTGGATTCGTGAATGCCCTTGATGTTGCTCCACCAGAAATAGCCGGTAACTGCGACGCCGAAATACATGGCGAACGTATTGGGATCGACCCTTTGGTGGAAGCTCATCCGCTCGCTCATCTCGTTCAGCAGCCCGCCCAAATACTGGCCCGCGCTGACGACGCTGATGGGGCCGGTCAGGATGTAGTCGAAGATAAGTGCGGAAACCGACAGGCGCGCCATGAACGGCCCCATGGCGTCGCGCACGACGATATAGACGCCGCCGCGCACGAACATGCTGCACGACTCCATGTACACCGAGCGCACCGCGAAGCTGAACAGCATCACGCCCAGCACGAACCACGGAGCGCTCCTGCCGATCGCATGCTCCGCGATGCCGCCCGCGTAAAAGGCCGACGAGCCGAGGTCGCTCAGCACGATGGCGGCTGCGCGCCAGAAGGAAATGAAGGATAACGCGACCGTAGTGGCAATGACGACACGCGCCGTCTGCTGTCGCTCAATAGGCGGATTCATCGGACGGCCACCTCGAATTCCCAATCGAGGAGGCAAAGAAAAAGGCCCGGCGCCAGCGCGCCAAGGCCGCACGAACCAGTCACGAATAACTCCTTCTCACGGGCTCTCCCGGAGACTTTCAAATTCGCCTGCGGAGTTAGCTGACGGGCTGGAGCTCGAAAGTACTCTGTCGTCTGACGGACTTCGCCCCAAAGACTTGGTTCCCCCGCCTCAGATAGTCTGAGTTCGGCATTCGGGAGTATAGCACATCAACCCCGCACGCCTCGTGAATGCGGTCGTGCGCGGGAAGAGAGTTAGGGGATCAGGGCAGCTTGGTGGAGCCCATCAGGTATTGGTCGACGACGATGGCGGCTTTGCGGCCCTCGGCGATGGCCCAGACGACGAGGGACTGGCCGCGGCGGGTGTCGCCGGCGGCGAAGATACCGGGCTCGGAGGTCATGTAGTTCTCGTCGGCCTGGACGTTGCCGCGAGGGTCGAGCTTGACGCCGAGCTGGTCGATCATGCCGTTGCGGACCGGACCGAAAAAGCCCATCGCGAGAAGGACGAGGTCGACGTCGAGCGTGAATTCGGCGCCGGGGATCGGCTCGAAGGTGGGCGGCGGGCCGCAGCGGATGGCGTGGAGTTGTCTGACGTTGCCGTGCTCGTCGCCGGTGAAGTGCGTCGTGGAGACGCTCCAGTCGCGGATGCCGCCTTCTTCGTGCGAGCTCTCGATGCGGAGCTGCATGGGCCACAGCGGCCACGGCGTCGACGGGTCGCGCTCGTCGGGCGGTTTCGGGAGCAGCTCGAACTGGTGGATGGAGAACGCCTTCTGTCGATGGCTGGTGCCCAGGCAGTCGGCGCCGGTGTCGCCGCCGCCGATGATGACGACGCGCTTGCCGGTGGCGAGAATCGCGGTCCCGGCGGGCACGGTGTCGCCTTCGCAGCGGCGATTACCCTGCGGCAGAAACTCAATCGCGAAGTGGATGCCCTTCAGCTCGCGGCCGGGGACTTTCAGATAGCGCGTTAAGTCGAGCAAGTGATGCGCCTGATCGCCGCTGTGATAATTCCTCTGGGTCTCGACCTCTACCTTCCAGCCCCGGAGGAAACCCGCTCACTACCGAAAAAAATCGGACTGGGGCGGCGATTGTTCTTCGACCGCCGCCTTTCGCGCGATCGGTCGGTTCCTTGCGCTTCCTGTCACGATCCGGAACGCGCGTTTTCCGATGGCCGTCCGGTGGCGATTGGCGTTTTCGGACGCAAGGGGCGGCGCAACTCGCCGGCGCTGACCAATCGCGGCTACGGGCGCGCGTTCTTCTGGGACGGCCGAATCAAGACGCTCGAAGAACAAGTGCTCAAGCCGATCCAGGATCCGAGCGGGATGGATCTGACGCTCCTCGAGGCTGCGGCTCGCGTCGGGTTGCCCGCGGAGGAAATCCCGCACGCGCTCGCGAGTTTCGTGCGCAACATTCTCTCCGGTGATTCGCCGTTCGATCGATTCGTCCATGGCGACCGGTCGGCGCTATCGCCCGAGCAGCAGTTGGGATTGCAGGTGTTCCGCGGTAGGGGCAACTGCCGGCCTGCCATGTGGGACCGAACTTCTCCGACGAGAGGCCGCATAAAACAGGAGTGGCCTGGCGCGGCGGCAAGCTCGACGACGCGGGGGCGGGAAGCGGCGAGTTCAAGACGCCGACACTTCGGGAGATCGCGCGGACTGCGCCGTACATGCACGATGGCAGCATCGAGAGTTTGGAGGATGTGGTCGAGTTCTACGTTCGTGGCGGTCGTGCGAACCCGGGACTCGATTCGGAGATCCGGCCGTTGCGTTTATCGGATGCGGAGAAACGCGCGCTGGTGGTGTTCCTGCAAGGGCTCAACGGCGAGGTGGCCGCAGATAAACGCAGATAGAGGCGGTTCGGCGTGCCCTGGGGAGACGGAAAGGAGCTGTGAAGAATGCCGCGCAGGGACCGCTCTCTGACGGTCGCGGCAGTATCTCCGTACCACCAGCGCGTTTCCGCGTAACAAGCGCAAGCGAGTGGTCGCTAACGACGCCGGGTTATCATTCGGGCAGTCCGATAGCCGAGCTATCCACGGCAAAGCGCTCGCGAATCGCTAATTCCGCACTCTTGAGATCTTCAACTCGCGCGTAAGCCGCTCATTCTCTCGCAAGGTGATCCGTTCTCCGGCGTCGCGGATCTTATCGAGTAGATCATCATCATTGCAGTAGAGCTCGCTGGCCCGTTCGACAGCGACGACCCGATACTCCCCAGGCGCGAGCCGGCCGAACTTGAAACTGCCGCGTTCGCCGGTATGATTGCAGTCTGACCCCCATTGAAAACCCGGCGGCGATGTCCGCATGATCGCCACGAGGGCGCCGGTGACAGGCTGGTTGTTCGCGTTCAATACAGTGCCCGCAACAGTAGCCCCCGCCGGACTCACGACGATCTCGATCGGGCGCACGTCCGCACCCGGCGTGAGGTTGAGATCGGATTCCAGCAGATTCTGAGACCCCATCCGGGCGGACTTCACGTAATGAGTTTCAGAATCCATGTGTAGTGTCGACACGTACTGACCAGGAGCAACGTTTTCAAGCCTGAAGGTCCCGTCAGGCTCAACGTCGGCGGCGTCCGGGAGGCCCGAGT
>JBOGMR010000544.1:0-2966 GCA_050746825.1 Bryobacteraceae bacterium
CATCGTGGCCTTGGACACAAACGTGTCCGGCCAAAGGTGCGCGACTACAACGGAAACGACCAGCGAGACAAACGTGGGACCGGCGATCCACATCCAGTGGCGCCGCAGGATATCGATATAATCCTCGACGTCCAGAGCACGTCTGGGTACGCTGAGATAATCTGGTTGCGCCTGCATAGCTGTTCAGCGACTCCGATGACTGCGGTTACGGTACGATGATGTGGTCGCCCGGTTGAAGCGTAATGTTCTGCTCCATTTTCTTCCCGTCGATCACTTCCTTGTAATTGAACTTCATCCGTTCCTTGGTCCTCATGACCACGATCTTTTTCTGATTCGCAAAGTCGCGGAAGCCGCCGGCATTAACCAGCGCTTCGAGGACGGTTGTGGGAATTAATAGCGGGTAAGACCCCGGACGCTGCACTTCGCCCGAGATAAAATACTTTTTGCTGTGCACCTGCTCGACGGTGACCGACACCCATGGCTTGGTCATGAACTTCGACAGCCCGTCGCGAATCGCCATCCCGAGCGCTTCCGGCGTCAGCCCGGCGGCGTGGACGTCATTGAGCAGAGGAATGGTGACCTTCCCGTCCGGACGCACGATGACCCGCTTGGTCAAATCCGCGTCGCTCCACACGTGGACAAACAGCACATCCTCGGCCCCGATCACGTAGGCTCTCGGATCGACCTTGGCGTCCTGCGTGGGCTTCGGTTCGGCGCCCTCCGCAGGAGCCGGCGGAGCAGTAGCCGCGCCACCCTCGGCCGGTGCAGCAGTCTCCGCGGGCGTTTCAGGAGCCTTGACCACAGCAGGCGCCGGAGCATCCTTCGACTCGGCACTCTCTTTCCCGTCGGCCTTTTGTTCCTTCTTGTTCTCGGCCTTGTCCTCGACAACCTTCGTCTCAGGCGCCTTGACTTCGGTCTTGGCCTTGTCTTCCGCCCTATCCTGCGCCGGTTTATCCTCCGGCGACTTGTCTTGCGCAGCGCGCAGCGGAGCAACTCCGATCGATGTAATTCCCGGCACCAGACAAGCTGCCACGAACACAACGGCGGCTACGCGAAGCCGGCTAATCTGAATCAGCACGTATTGTATTATACCGCACGGCGCGCCGCCTCGACCAGACCGCGCGAGGCCGTTACCACAACGCCCGGTACTGTTACTGGACTAACCGCAAACTACGGAAATCTGGGCCCAAAGTACTGGGAAACGATAGACTGGAATAGCGTGCCGAAATCCACTGTGAATTACTTCCTGGCCAAGACCGATCCTGAGACCTATTCGATTGACAATCTCGCGCGCGACAAGCGCACCGTATGGGACGGTATTCGAAATCCCCAAGCCCTCCGCGCCATCCGCGCCATGAAACCCGGCGACCGCGTCTTCATTTATCACAGCCAGGGCGACGCCCAGATCGTCGGGTTGGCCAACGTCGTCTCCGACTCCCGCCCGGACCCCAAGGACCCGAAGCTCCCGGTCGTAGATTTCGAATTCGCCGGACGCGTCGAGCCTCCCGTCACGCTGCGTGAAATCAAGACCTCGAAGCTGTTCGACGACTGGTCGCTGGTCCGGCAGAGCCGGCTCTCCACGATGGCCGCGCCCGCGGCGTTCGCCGAGTGGATGAAAAAGAAAGGCGCGAAGTGGTAGCGCTGTTTCGCGGCTAGAATCCGCTATCATCGAGCTATGGCAGCGACCTATCCGGACCGGTGGCATGCCTGCCTGCACACGCCTGCGGAGGGCCGCCGAGTCCAGCCGATCGAGTTCAATCTTTTGTCTTCAAGCGTGTTGCCCGGCTGGCGCCTTCCACTGCGCGAGATCTTCGAGGGTCTGTAGTGGCCGCTTCGCGCGTGCCTGTCGCGATTGGCCTCACGCTCCTCGCCATCCTCGCCGCGCCCGCCGCCACCGACGGCACACCCGACTTCCTCCGCCTCGACTCCCCCGGCGACCGCCGCGCCTTTCGCACCTGGTTCACCTTCCTCGCCGAAGCGCAGTTCTATCGCCACCCGTCGCGCCTCGCCACCGAGATCAACGACTGCGCCGCGCTGCTCCGCTTCGCCTACCGCGAGGCTCTTCGGCGTCACGACGGCGCATGGGCCTCTGCGCTCGATCTCGACTCGGTGCCGCCCGAATCCTCCATCCGCAAGTACAACTATCCCTTCACGCCGCTCGGCGCGGCGCTGTTCCGCGTCGCACCCGGCCCCTTCCGGCCCGCCGATATTCGTAACGGCGCCTTCGCGCAATTCGCCGACGCCCGCACCCTCCAGCAGCGCAACGCGCACTGGATTGGCCGCGATCTGCACGCCGCGCGCCCCGGCGACCTGCTCTTCTACCGCCAGCTCGAACAGAACCTCCCGTTTCACGCCATGGTTTTCCTCGGCCCCAGTCAATTCGAAGATACCCGCGGACCGTTCGTCGTGTATCACACCGGCCCCCTCGACGGCGGCCCCGGCGAAATCCGCCGCCCCGCGCTTGACGAGCTCCGCCGCCACCCGTCGCCCCGCTGGCGCCCCCTCGCAGGCAACGCCAGCTTCCTCGGCGTCTACCGCTGGAACATCTTGCGCGAGTCAGACGACTAACAGCCACGCGCGAAACGCGGCGCACTCCTGCATCGTGTACCATAAATCTCACCATGCACCGCGCCTTCACGCGATCCCGCCTGGCCGCCGTCCTTCTCCTCTCCGTCCTCCTCCCCACCTCCGCCCAGGACGACCGCAAGCCCTACTTCTCCCTCACCAGCAATCGCACCTACGCGCCCGGTGAAAAGCCGGCCATCCTGATGTGGTCGAGCAACATCACCTCGCTCGAATTCCGCATCTACCGCGTCAAAGACCCCATCGCTTTTTTTCAAAAACTCGAGAACGTCCACAGTTTCGGCGATGCCCCGCCCGATCGCCAGCCACGCCAGCTCACTCGCATCGAGCGCTTTCACCGTTTCAAAGCCCGCACGCGCAATCGCATCCGCGAAGCCTTCCGC
>JBOGMR010000545.1:0-8787 GCA_050746825.1 Bryobacteraceae bacterium
CCGGAAGGCTGTCCGCGTGGCCGATTATCTGCACTCGACGCAGAGAGATCAGCGAGCGGCGAGAAACGGGCCGATGCAGTATCTGCTGAATCGCCGTGACTGGAAGACGGAGGAGGACTGGTTCGCCGCCCAGGTCTTTCGCGAAGCGGCGCGATGGCTCGATCACAACGTGGACGAAAATCAGCCGTTCTACCTCCACATCGAATCGTTCTCGCCGCATGAATACTGGGATCCGCCGGATTCGTACTACCGGCAGTATATGAAGACCGCGTACCGCGGTCCGCGGCTGATCGCTCCTCCCGCTCTTACTCGCGACATGAGTCCGATCGATGTCGAGCACGTGCGCGCGCTGTACGCCGGACTGGTGACGTTCGTCGACGCGCAGATCGGGCGGTTCCTCAAGAAAGTCGATGCGCTCGGTCTGATGAAGAACACGCTCATCGTGCTCGCGGCGGATCACGGCACGATGATGGGCGAGCAGGGGCAGGTCCATAAAGGCGAGACACGGCTGCGCACGCAGGTTACGCACGTGCCGATGATGATCTACTATCCCCGGCAGTCGTGGGCGGGACGGCGCGTCGATGGCTTTGTGCAGCACACGGACCTGATGCCGACCCTGCTCGACCTGAGCGGAATCAAGATCCCGCCGCGCGTGACCGGCGAGAGCCTGCGTCCGCTGATGGAGTCGGGCAAGGGCTCGCGGCGCGACACGATTGTGACGGGCTGGGGCGAGCACGCCTCGGTGCGGAGCCCGGAGTGGAACTATATCGGCAGGTGGAATCAGGGTCCGCCGTTTGAGGAACTCTACGACCTGACCAGCGATCGCGCCGAGCTACACAACGTTGCGGCCAAGCATCCGGCGGTCGTCAGCGAACTTCGCGCCAAGCTGAAGGTTCACGTCGAGAGCGGATGGGCGATCACCAAGGGCCGCGTGATGGGAGTCGGGTGAAATCGGCTGAGCCGCGACCGCGAGGGAGCGGTCCGCATCATGGCATCTCTTCAAGGTAAGAACGCACTCGTCACCGGCGCCTCCTCGGGTATCGGCCGGGCGGTCGCCATTCGATTCGCTCAAGATGGCGCGAATGTCGCCGTCAACTACCGCGGCGGCCGTGAAGGCGCGGAGCAGACGGCGGAGGCGGTTCGCAAAGCGGGCGCAAGGGCGCTGGTGGTCCAAGCCGACGTCGCCGATGAGCAACAGATCAAAGAGATGTTCCGGCTGATCATCCTCGAGTTTGGCCGGCTCGACATTCTCGCGAATAACTCTGGAATTCAGAAGCCGGCGACCAGCCACGAGGTCGAGATGGCCGATTTCGATCGGGTCCTCAACGTGAACCTCCGCGGCGCGTTTCTATGCTGCCGCGAGGCGGTCCGCCACTTCCTCTCGCGCCCGGGAGGCGGGGTCATCGTCAACAATTCAAGCGTGCACGAAATTATTCCGAAGCCCAAGTACGTGAGCTACTCCATCAGTAAGGGCGGGATGGAGAACATGACGCGGACTCTCGCGCTGGAATATGCGGCCTCCGGTATTCGCGTGAACGCCGTGGGCCCAGGGGCGATCGTCACGCCGATCAACAACGCCTGGATCGACAATCCAAAAGCGAGAGCGGAGGTGGAGAGCCATATTCCGATGGGCCGGGCAGGGAACCCGGAGGAAATCGCCGCCGTATTTTCTTTCCTCGCTTCCGACCAAGCCTCCTACATCACCGGCCAGACTGTGTTCGCCTGCGGCGGGCTCACGCTCTATCCGGAATTTCGCGTGGCCTGGGCGTCCGGCGAGTGAGCGGGATGCCATGAGCCAGCGCGTCGTGCTGATCACCGGTGCGAATGGAGGCCTGGGGACGGCGGTGACGGAAGCGTTCCTCGGCACGGGCGCGGCCGTGATCGGAGTGGCACGGAGGATAGAGGCCTCGGAGTTCACCGATGACCGCTTTGTCGCGATGCCTGCGGATCTTTCCCGCGCCGACGCGGTGCGGGTGCTGGTCGACCAGACGATGGTCCGTTTCGGAAGACTCGACGCCGCGGTGCACCTGATGGGCGGTTTCGCGGGTGGTCAAAAGGTCGACGAAACCGGCGAGGCGGGGTTCGATCGCATGTTGGAAATCAACTTCAAGTCTGCCGTTCACCTGTTTCGCGCGGTGGTTCCGGTGATGCGCCGGTCGGGCGGTGGACGATTGATCGCGATCGGCAGCCGGGCGGCAGTTGACCCGCCCCCGGGTTTGGGCGCCTACAGCGCCTCGAAGGCGGCGCTCGTCTCGCTGATGAGGACGCTGGCCGTCGAGAACAAGGATCACGGCATCACGTCGAACGTGATTCTCCCGAGTACGATGGATACTACCGCCAACCGCGCCGCGATGCCGGGCGCGGACGCGTCCCGCTGGGTTCCGCCGGAATCGGTCGCAGGTTTGATTCTGTATCTGGCTTCAGCGAGCGCGGCGCATGTCACCGGCGCGGTGATCCCGATTTACGGAAAAGAACTTTGAGCCAGCTTCTTCAGCGTTCCATTCCAGCCCGTCTTCGCTTGTAGTTTTGTAGCCTATAAGTTACATTGAAGAAGTGGACACGACCCCTGTAGAGGTTGTCGCATTCCGGAGAGGAGATCACGAGCCGTTTCGCCATTGGCTCCGAAACCTCAAGGATAGACGGTCGGCCGGTATTATCCTTGCGCGAATTGATCGCGTAAGCTTGGGAAACTTCGGCGACTGCGAGTCTGTCGGAGACGGCGTTTACGAGCTCAGGATTCACTTCGGTCCCGGCTACAGGGTTTACTTCGGCCGGCAGGGGAACGCACTTGTAGTTCTCCTGTGTGGAGGATCGAAACGCACCCAGATTCGGGACGTCGCCACGGCCAAACAGTATTGGAAGGAGCAGCTAGAGGTATGGGAAAACCAAAGAAAATCGGGGCGCTAGTCAGAAACGTTCCCTTTGAAACCATCGTGGAAGAGAACATCCGCCGCAAGCGCGATGCGATCCACTACCTCAATGCAGCGCTTGAGGAGGAAGACCCACGCGTTTTTCTCGTCGCCCTGCAGCGCGTGGCGAAGGTTCACGGCGGAATGGAGAGGCTCGCTGGCGACGCTAACCTGAATCGCGTGAGCCTGTATCGGATGCTCTCAAAGCGTGGGAACCCCTCGCTCACCAGTTTGAATTCCATCTTACGCGCGATTGGTCTGCGAATATCGATTGAGGCCGCCTGACCGCCGGCCAGATGAAATTAGATGAAATAACGGCCTACAATCGGACGCCTATTTACTCCGGCAGCACATTCCGCTGTTGCCGTTGCGTCACCGAGATCAAAATAGCAGTCACCGGAGTAATCAACATGGTGAACCAAGCCTCGTCGCGGAGCGCAAAGCAGAGCATAGCCCCGGCTACGCAAGTCCCGCAGACTATTATGGCTTAAGGCCACCCGGCGAATGTTGTTAGTTCGACAGACTGGAAACGTTCCGACCTTTGGAGGGGTAAAGGGGACGTACCTCAACCGTGGTACTAGTATTCGGCTGGTTAAACTGGACGACTTCACGCGTTCTGATAGCTAATGCGCACTCGGACACACAACTCGAACCCTCTCCTCGCATAATCGGATAGATCGCTCGCAAGGGCGTCGTCACGCCCAAGGAGTCCTCAGAGTGGCTCGGTCCGTTGTCTTAACTTGTTGGTGAGGCAAGCTATGATCTATACGATCACTATTAATCCGGCTCTCGATATCAATATCGACTGTGACGAGACGATTCGTCCCACAACAATTCGGACCAAGCAGGAGCGACGACATGCCGGAGGGAAAGGGATAGACGTGTCGCGAGTGGTCCGCAACCTCGGCGGCACTTCAGTCGCAATGGGATTTTTAGGTGGTTTTACGGGCGAGAGCATAGAGGGCTTACTCTTGGAAGAAGGCCTTGAGCTGGATTTTGTATCGATCGCCGAGGAAACTCGTACTAACGTGATTATTACCGCCCCAATCGACAACAAGAAGAAGGATCACCGTTTCAACTCACAGGGTCCAAAAGTTCAGCCAGTCGAATCCTCCAAGCTGTTCACCAAGATCAAGAACTTGTCAACAGTCCATCCTGACCGGCGGCCCACGCATGCTGCGATCTGCGGCTCTTTGGCGCGTGATATGAAACCTCAGTATTATGTTAATATCGTGCGTCACTTCAAGAATCTTGGGGCAAAAATCTGGATGGACACAAGCGGCTCGGCAATAAAGGAATCGCTCCGGTACCCCCCTCGGCCGGACTTCGTTAAACCTAACCTAATAGAATTCGCCGAACTTTTAGAGGGTAAGCTGACCACGGCTTTCGCCGATCGTCGTCGACCAGTCGAGAGCTCGGAAGAGTTTTTGGAACGGCTGCTCCAGGAGGAGAACTGTCAAGGATCAGGAGATTTCTGGCCTCATCTGTTTCAGGAGACCAAAGGCTTCTCAACGTATCCAGGTGTGTCAGGATTGATTGTGACGTTGGGTCCTAGCGGAATTCTGTTGGTCAAGGATGACGGTATCCTCCATGGGGTATTCAACCCTCCGCCAAGCTTTGGTTCCAGTATCGACCGTAGGAGCGGGAGACACAGCCCTCGCAGGGTTGCTTTGGGCCCTCGAAGCAAGCAAGTCATGGGAGGAATCGCTTCGGTTCGCTGTAGCTGCCAGCGCGAGTGCGGTCACGAAGCCTGGAACAGAAGCTCCAAGCCGCGAAGAGGTTCTGACGTACCTCGATCACGTGCAGGTCCACGGCCATGTCTCTGGCGTTACCAGAGAGTCGCAAACACAAGAAGGGGTGAGCTTGGGTTCTCCGAGCGAGTCGAGGCGGAAGCCAGCACATGCAACAGCCGCTGTTCCTCAGGCAGCTGCGGGATGATCAAATGCGCTAGCGCTGTGACACCAGTGTCCACGTCCTGCACCTAGCCTACGCCACTGCCGACAATCGCAGACGACAATACGACGGCTATCAACTCCAATACCATAAATACACTTCTTTGGATCATGGCGCCTGGATAGCTATATTCGTGTTCATTTGTGTGCATTCGTGGCTAAGTTTATTCCTCAACTCAGCCCTCGGCATCCACCCGCTTCAACTGGCCGCAAGCGGCGAAGATGTCGCGGCCGCGAGGCTTTCTCACGAAGCAGGGCATGGAACGCCGCACGATCGCCTGGAACGACGCGACACGCTCCGCGGCGGGAGTCTCGAACGGAATCCCGGGGCCCGGATTGAGCGCGATCAGGTTCACCTTGGCGTTGAGATTGGCCAGCAGTTTGACGACGCGGCGCGCGTCGGCGTCGCTGTCGTTGACGCCGCCGAGCAGCACGTATTCGAATGTCAGCTTTTCCCACGGCCGCAGCGGGTAGCGGCGGCAGCAGTCGAGCAAATCGGCCAGCGAGTACTTGCGCGTGATCGGCATCAGTTCGCGGCGCTGTTCTTCGGTTGACGCGTTCAGCGAAATCGCGAGCTTCGGACGGACCGGCTCGCGTCCGAGCTCATCGATCTTCGGGATGATACCGGATGTCGACAGCGTAATGCGCCGCGGGGAGAGCGCGACGCCGCCCGGATCGGCGAACAGCCGCGTGGCCTTGATGACGTTAGGCAAGTTCAGCAGCGGCTCACCCATACCCATCATGACGATGTTCAATCGCGAACGGACGCCCAGAAGGCGCTGATCCCGCACGACGGCGAGGACCTGCCCGACGATCTCGCCCGCGGTGAGGTTGCGCTCCAGGCCCATGAGCGCCGTCATGCAGAACTTGCAGTCTACGGGGCAGCCCACCTGGGTCGAAATGCAGATCGTGTCGCGTACCTCCTCGGGCATCAGCACGGTTTCGACGGTGCGGCCGTCCTCCAGCGCCAACAGATAACGGCGCGTGCCGTCGGAGGATTCAAACACGCGCGCGACGCCAGGCAGTCCGACGCTATGCCGCGACGCCAAGTCCTCCCGCAGTCGCGCGGGAAGCGTGGTGATCTGGATCAGGTCGCCTACGCGCTCGTGGTACAACGCGTGGAAGACCTGTTTCGCGCGAAACTCCGGCTGGTCGTCCAACAACCGGCGCAGTTCGGCCACATCGAGGCCGAGAAGGGGCTGCGAACTGGCGCTGCTGCTGGCCGGCACGGCTACCTTTTTTTCGCTTGCTCCGGGAGGACCGCGTAGCCCACCGGCGGCTCGAAAATCTTCGAGAGCATCTCGAGCCTCTTGCGCAGATACCGGCTCGGCATCTGGCGCGGGCCGGTTTCGACGTCGATGTCACAGCAGATGCCGTGCAGGTAGAGCGTCAATGTGTCTTCGAGCGACTGCCGCGCGTAAGCCCGGAACGGCTTGCTCTCCTTGCGCGGGTTCGTCGGCCGCCGCAACAGTGTCTGCTTGAGATGCCAGCTCCGGTCTTCCACTTCGCCGTGGACTTCCGCGGCCAGCTCTTCGCGCAGCGTGCGGTAGTATTTTTCGTGCGCCTCACTGCCCTCCTGCGCCGCAATCAGAGAGGCGATCGCGTTATAGAAAGTATAGTGATAATCCGCGAGATCTTCATCCTTCACGGCGAAAAAGAGCGTAATCGCATTTTTCGACTCAAGACGGGAAACAAAAATCTGCCGGCTCTCGGCAGGCTTTTCAAAGCAGGCGAAATCGCCGCTTTTGCCGTTGCCCTTTTCGAGGAACGGAACCAGCACGATCTCCACCTTCGGCAGCACCCCGTGCAGAGACGGCGGCAGCGCGCTTACGGGCTCCTCGATGAACTGCCGCGAGTCCTCTTCCGCCATCGGAGTCACGAAAAAATAGGTGAAGTTCTTTCCCAAAGGCACCATCTCCGGTCGAACCTGGACAGCCAGTTCGTCGACCGGGATGCGGGAGCGCTCAGTTGCCGTTGACATGGATTTCCTTACTAAATGGAGGCGATTCGATTGTAACAAAACGTTTAGCGGGCCTTCAGTCCGAGGCCCGGACCGCTTGGCAGAACCAGCTTGCCGGCCTTGACCTCCACACCGGCGTAGGGATCGTTCGCGATCAGCAGGTTGCCGTCCAGGTCGGCGTAGTCCACCAGCGGAGACAAGTGCGCCGCCGCCGTAATTCCGATCGAGCTCTCGATCATGCAGCCCAGCATGATCTTCAAACCGAAAGACCGCGCCGTTTGGATCATCCGGATCGCCTCCAGGGTACCGCCGCACTTCATGAGTTTCACGTTGATTCCGTCGAAGGCGTTCGCGATCTTCGGAATCTCGGCCGGATGCAGGCAAGCCTCGTCGGCCAGAATCGGGATGTGCACGCGCGAGCGGACCCAGCGCGTCTCTTCGATCATATGCGCGGGTAGCGGCTGCTCGATTAATTCGGCGCCCTGCTTCTCCAGCCAGTTGATCTTGCGAACCGCCTCTTCCTTTGTCTTCCAACCCTCGTTGGCGTCGAGCCGGAGGGGTTTGCGCGTCACACTACGGACGGCTTCGATCGTGGCCTCGTCGGTGTTGAGGCCGACCTTGATTTTCAGCACCGGAAACGGCTCGGCCTCGCGCACTTTTTCTTTTGTCTTTTCAGGCGTATCGATGCCGATCGAGAAGGTGGTGACAGGGGCGCCGGCGGCGTCCAGGCCCAGGTAGCGGTAGAGCGGCACGTTCAGTTTCCTGCCGATCCAGTCCATGAGCGCGATGTCGAGGGCTGCCTTGGCGGCATACTGCCCTTCGATCTTCCGGAACACCTCGGCCATCAGCTTGGAGAACGTCCAAGGATCGGCCTGCGAGAGGAACTCGAGGACGCCGCCGATCACCTTGTTCGCCGTTTCGGCGCTCTCGCGGTAGCGCACGATGGGGGCGGCTTCGCCGTATCCGGTTACACCGTCACGCGTGTAGCGCAAGTGCAGGTTGTCGCGATATTCGCTCGACGACATCACCGTTGTCCAGGTATGGCGCAGGCGGAGGCGCACGATTTCCGTATCGATGCGCGCTGCGGCGGGAGCCGCCGGAGAACTCGGGGCGGCGGCCGCGAGTGAGGCGAGGAGGTTTCGGCGCGTCATATTTGCTCCTGGATGGCCTTACTCTATCGCGCCGGACAGACGGACCATGGCGACGATGTAACCGTCAGGTCGCGATTCTCCACCCAGAATTTCTCCTCGCGTCCTCCGCCGAAGTCCACAGTGACGATGACACCGCTACCGCATCCGCGGGTGCGAGTGATGTTGTAGCCGGCGATCTGCCCATAACGGCTCTGGGGTCCCCAATCTCCCATGAATTTGTTGAACGGGTAGTCCCGGCACGGCGCAGCGTCGGTACACCCCCACAACCCATAGGCAGCCGTGTAGTCCTTCTTCTGCAGATGTTCGATGAACTCGCGGACCTGTGCTTTCTGTTTGTGGTTGCGGAGCAGGAGAAACGCGGATATCGAGACCACGATCAGGACAATCAACCCAAGCCAAAAGCGCTTCCAGTGCTTTTCGCGGCGCGCGTCCCGTTCCCCATAATGATCCAGATAACCGGTGGTTGGACCCATCCGTCTCCAGCGACGCTACTTCGGCGGATTCGCCTTATCGTAGGCGGCGATCGCTTCCGTCGTGACCTCCAGGGCAGGCTTGAAATACACCGTTGTGGAAACGTCGATTACGACATCAACGCCCTTTTCTTCCGCCAGCTTCTTCACGATCTCCTGCATGCGCCCCGTGCTCTTGCTCAGAATTTCGGTGCGCTCGCGCTCGACGTCGGCCCGCAAGTCCTCCTCGAGGCGCTGCATTTCGCGTTGCTTGCGCTGGCCCTGTGCGGTCATGTCCTGCTGCGCCTGCGGCGTCAGCTTATCCCCCAGCTTCTGTAACTGCTCCTGGATGCCTTGCAGATCTTT
>JBOGMR010000546.1:0-4196 GCA_050746825.1 Bryobacteraceae bacterium
GCCTTGAGGATAGCACGGGACGGCCGCGAATCGAACCATTTCACGAGGGGAGGCTGCTAAGCGTATGAGGGGGCTGGGAATCGAGGTGCGGGTTTTCGGGAATGAGGCCGGATGTGGGCTAAGGTTCTGCGGCGCGTGCCATTTCGAGAACGATTCGCAACGCTTCGTCGCCCGACGGGGCGCGCTGCGGGAGGCGGGCGAAGAGGTCGCGGAAGCGGACGCCCTCCGTCTGTTCGACGAGGCGGCAGACCTCGTCAAAGCTGGCGGGCACGTCACTCGGGTTTACCTCGGCGAGGTGAATTCGTAATGCATCGAGAACGCTCGCGAATCTCCCGTCACTTGTTTGGTAGCGGATCAGGGCCGATGCGAAACGATGCGCCAGCACCAAGCGCCATTCCGCGTTCGCACGGGTCAGATAGTTCGCCAGGTTGAAGTGGCTGATGGCGCAGTCTGCCGGCGATCCGCCCGAGTATTTGAACCGCAGCGCCGCATTTTCGTGCCCGACGGCCTGGGGGAAATGCTGGAGGCAAGACTCAAGTCGGGCGAGTGAGCTCTGGACGGCGCCAATCTCCGCAGCGCCTGCCGCCGATTCAAAAACGGCGAGGCACTCAAGGAGCAATCGGCGAGCGTCAGGGTAGCGCTGTAAGCGAAGTAGCGGGCCACAGCCGTTGAATCGGGTCCGCGCGATCTCAACCGCGGTCGCTCCTCGACTCTTGGTAACTCCGACACACTCTTCGTTGAGTGCCAGCGCGTCTTCCCATCGCTCGAGCCGCATGGCTGCCGTGCCGGCTGTATCGAGAAGGCCCTCCCTGACGTTCCAAATCTCGACGGCTTCCGTCTTGCCGCCGGACTCGGGCCAACTCCTGATTTCCTCCCGCCATCGCTGCACCGCCGCCAGCACCTCGTTCCAGCGACCGGCCGAGTTCAGAATCTGGAGCCGTTGACATTCGCCAGAGAGCTGCGTCCACGGGCCCAATCCCGCCCGGCGGGTGTAGTCCTTCATACGCTCCACGGTTGCGAGAGCTTCCTCAACGTGTCCCGAACGCCAGAGCAGATTGGTCAAGTCCCCTGCGACGCTGCTTGCCAGACGATAATCAGCCAAGTTCACCGCCTGCTGTTCCACCTTCCGCAGAGCCGCCTCGGCCTCGGAGAGGCGGCCGGCGTCAGCGAGCGCACTCGCAAATATGCCGCCGTTCTCCAGCCCCGCCGCAGTTCCCTCCGTCGCCTCGGCGATGCGCTGGAGCAGCGGCAGGACCTCGGTTAAAGTGCGTGGTGCATTGTCCCGTTGGATCACCCTCTCTAGCAATGTTGCTGCGTCTTCCCAGCGATGCTGCCGCATGAGGTACGGAACCGCTCCACGCCCCGCGCGCAAGATCAGCGGCCCCATCCCTGCGCCTTCCTTCTCGAGCGCTTGCGAAAACACCCCCGTCCAGAGCTTGGCCAGTTCACCATCCACCCCTGCCCGCAACTCCGGTCCCGCCTGCTCGCGCCCAGCCTCGGCAACACCCGGGTGAATCCGGTACGCCGCATCCACCAGCCCGGCATCCACAAGCTCCCGCATCTCGGAACTCACGTCGCCCCAAACGATTTTGATAATCCCCTCTTCGCGATCCTCCTCTTCGAGACAACACAGCCGGTGGAACAGCAGCCGCGCGAGCTCGGCGAGCGAACCCGAAACCGATCTCGTCCAGGCATTGAGGGCCTCCAAGAACCCTCTGGGTTCCAGCTTCGATTCGCCCGTTTCGAAAAACGCCCTCAACTGCTCAGCGCCTACCGTGGCCGCTTGCTGCGCGCGGTCCAGGTGACCGGAGAGCCGTTCCGGACTCGTGGCTTGCGCCTCGGCCAACTTCAGCAACTCCGGATGTCCCTGCACCAGCTCGAGCATCCGGATCACCAGCGGGCGATGGGCCGGATTCCGCAGCAAGGCGCCAAGGTTCGGCGTTTGCCGGGCCAGCAGCGCGGCTTCCGGCAGACTCAACGAATGGACCGGCAGCGCCAACATGCGCGAGTGGAGGGGTTGCGGGCGCACGCGTGAGGTAAGCACCAGACGGCTGTGTCCCCGATGATCCAGCAGCGCCGCGATCAGCTTCTCCCACCGGGGATCCCGCCACGAGCCGTTCTCGCGGAGCAGCGATTCCACGTAGTCCACCACGACCAGCACGCTCCGCTGCTCGAGAAAACGCGACAGCCGCGGCAGGCTCGCGCTGAAGGCAGCTTCATCGTTGTTGGCGATTGACACCAACGACACCTCGGGCGGATCGAGTTGAATGTCCCACCGGGTCGCAAAAGATGCGAGCGCCGTGGAGATGTCGTGCCCTTCCTTCGGCGCCTCAAACCAGACGAAGTGCTGGAATCTGTCGATGTCTTCATAGAGATACGCCAGTTCCAGGGCACAGGCTGTTTTTCCACCGCCGGACATGCCGTGAAAAAGCACGCCAGTGTAACTGCTCTCGGGAGCAATCACGTTCCGCGCCTGGGTCAGCAATCCGACACGGCCCACGAGGCGCTCCGGCTCCGATGGAAAGTGGGAGAGTCCGAGCCGCAATGGAGCTTTGCCCTCGGGTACATCAAGCGCCAGCACCGCTGCCCCGCGTCCGAACAGCGCGGGCGTCGCCACAGCGGCCGCATCCACATCGGGCGAATGGATCAGGCGCGGAAGCGTCAACTGCAAAGCGCGCGCCAGTGACTGATTCCTCGCCAGCACGCCCTCATAGAGCGAGCGGCCGAGATCAATCGCAAACTGGTCGCCTACCGGGTAGCGCATGGCAAGCACGGCGCAATCGAGCGATTCGACCAGCGCCTGCGCCACCGTCTGCAACTCTCGAGTCCCGGCCGCCGGAGCCGTCTCGCGGTGCGGCTCCACTCCCAGCCACCGCAGCGTCTCCTCGACCGTGGCGGCGGCCGAAAGGCAAGCCGAGAGCGTCACCCACTTCAATCGCCCGCGCGTCGGCCGCAGCAATTTCACGAACTCGTTTGAAGGCACCTTATCGAGCTTTCCGTCGGCCTTCTCCAGGATCAGGTGCGCGGCGAGACCGTGGCCCGAAAAGTGGACGACGTCCCATCCCTCGCCCTCTTGCAGCATCGCCTCGAGAGCCGCGCGAGTGACCCCGTACTGGAGCACGCGCAGCTCGATCGCGCGATTCTGCTGGCCGATGGCGCGGATGCTTCGGCTGAGCTGATAGCGCTCCTGCCGGAGGTTGAGAGCGCTGGCATCCACGGGCAAACTGAAGACCGCGAGCACGCGCAGCCGATCGCTGACGGGAGCATGATTCACGCGCGGCGATTCACCGGCGAGTTCAAACACGAGCGATACATCCTGCACCGCCAGGGGCTGACCCTGCACGTAGCCGAGTTCCCAGGGGCGATACAGCAGCCCGGCTGCATCCGGCGGCACCCGCACCCGAACGATTGCGGGCGTGCCGGCTGCGAGGATCTTGTCGCCGATGGGCCCGTAAAAATTCCGGCCCATCCATTCGCCCACCTGGCGGACCAGGCGGGCTTCGTCGTCGCGGCGACGGTCCAGGGCGGAGTGAGTGGCGAGATAAACGGGAAGATCGAGAAAACCTTCGTACTCAGAGTCCGCCGGATTGAGCTGCACTTCCTGATCGGCGAGAAAGTGTCCCTGGGCATCGGTCAGACGCCAATACCAGTGATGGGCGTCGCGATAATCCGCGACGGTCAGGTGGAGTGTTGCCGGAATTGGCACGCATGTTCCGTTTCAGGGGGATATTGTAGCGTAATTCAAACGAATTAGGGGCAGGCGAAACCGCCTGCCCCACCACGGACCGACTCGAGAAACTGCGGGAAATAGCCTTCAATTATGGACTCTCGCATCCGGCGCATGATGTCCAGGTAGTGGTGGATGTTATGGCGCGTGGCGAGGGCCGCGTATAAGAGCTCGCCGGCTTGATAGAGGTGGCGCAGGTAGGCGCGCGAGTAGTTTTTGCAGGTGTAACAGGCGCAGGTGGGGTCGAGCGGGCCGGCGTCTTCCTTGTAGCGGGCATTCTTAATGACGACTCGGCCTTCGCTGGTGAACAGACACCCGTTGCGCGCGTTGCGGGACGGCAGAACGCAATCCATCATATCGACGCCGAGGGCAACGTATTGGGCGAGATCCTCGGGCATGCCGACGCCCATGGCATAACGCGGGCGGTCGCGCGGCAGGATGGTCTCGGTGGCGGCGGCCATTTCGAGGC
>JBOGMR010000547.1:0-3719 GCA_050746825.1 Bryobacteraceae bacterium
TCCCAAGACATTGGATCTGACATTCACGGCAGGGCCGGAGAAGGGAAACACGTCGCTGGGTATTTACGAGCTTGACGGCGACGATTGGACAATCTGTCTCACCACGCGAGACGGGCGCCGGCCGAAAAAGTTTGCCGCGGCGCCCGGCGCCGGCCACGCGCTGGAGACGCTGAAACGAGGCACAGTGACAGCGCAGGCAGTCGCCGTCGAGCCGCCACTTGCGGCAGGATCCGCGACGGAACTGGAAGGCGAGTGGTCGATGGTTTCCGGGTTCATGGACGGGCATCCGATTGACCGTTCGATGGTGAAATACGGCAGGCGATTGACGCGCGGGAACCAGACCTCCGTTCGATTCGGACCTCAAGTGTTCATGCAGGCGACGTTCACGCTCGACCCGTCGAAGTCGCCGCGCCAGATCGACCTGGTCCACACCGAAGGGATGCACGCGGGCAAAACGCAGCTCGGGATTTACGAGTGCGATGGAAAGACGCTGCAGTTGAGCTTGTCGGCGCCAGGCCGGCCCCGGCCCGTGAACTTCGAGCCGGGGGAGGATGACGGCAAGACGGTAGCGGTATGGAAGTTCACCGGGAAATGATTTCGCCGCTCATCCACCGGTTGACATTCGCCCTCATAAACATGAAGATGAATTCATATTCATCTTATGGACCGTAAGCTCCTGCTCCTCGGCCTGCTGATCTGGGCGGCCGGCGCCGTCGCTATCCGGCTCGCCGGGGAACACATTTTACAGCCCGGCCGGATTTGGGAACTGTACCTGCTCAGCGTCGTCGCGGTGGCTTTTCTGGTCCGCCGGATCTGCGGTTGGATGCGCCTGGAGAGGCCGGCATGGCCCAGAGCAAGCCTTCTTCTGATGCTTCCGGCTCTCACGCTCGACTCGTTCACCTGCGCTTTTTTCACTCTCGTCTTTCCGAACCTCGATCAGGCCGCTGCCGGCATGTTTGGCGGATGGATGTTAATCTGCTGTGCGGCAGCCGCCGCGGCCGTCTGGGTCGAGGCGTGAACCCGGCTTCGCGCGTCCCCATCCTTCTTTCGGACGAGAAGCAGCCCGCGCCGCCGCGCCAGCGGCGCAGCCTCCGCAAGCGCGAATCCCTCCTCGCCGCAGCCCGTGCCCTGTTCGGCGACAAGGGCTATGACGCGGCCTCGATCGAAGAAATCACGGCCAAAGCAGGAACCGCCGCAGGCGCGTTCTACACCTACTTTCGCTCGAAGCGTCAGCTCCTGATTGTCCTCATGAATGAACTGGTCGGGCGGCTGAGCCATGTGGATCTGCGCCCGAACGGCCGAGTGAATGTTCGCGCCGGTCTGCGCAAGTTCCTCGCTGCCATCTTCCGGACTGACGTCAAATATTTCGGTGCCGTTCGCGCGTGGCAGGAAGCCGCGCTCGGCGATGCCGCGTTAGGCCGAATGCAGGCGGCAATCGAGCGCTGGACGCACGCGCGCATCCTGGGTGTTTTTCGAGGCCTCCAGAGATATCCGAATGCGCGCCAAGGCCGTGACCTGCCTGCCTTCGCGCGCATGATGGACCGGCATTTGTGGTCGTTGCTGGCGCTCGGCTCGCGCCTATCGCCGCGGGCCTTCCACCGCGAGGTTCAATTGACGGCCGATGTCATCTACGACTACCTGTTTGATTCCGCTGCTCCCGGAAAAGCAGCGGCGCGAACGCGTGCAGGTGCTTCCGCCAAACCTGCCACTCGTGCGAACCGGCGCCTTCGAACCACACGTGCTTAACGCCCGCCGCTTCGAGCGACTGATGCAGAGACTGCGCGCCTTCGAACAACCGGTCTTCGGCGCCGCAGCCGATCCAGAGAAGATCGATCGGCTTCTTTGGCGCGCTGTTCACTTCAAACCCGCGCGTCGCTCCGCTAAAAACGCCAATCGACGCGAATCTGTCGAGATTGCCGAACCCGATTCGAAGCGCCTGCCCGCCTCCCATGGAAAGTCCGGCGATGGCTCGATTGCGTCGATCCGCCAAAGTACGGAACGTAGAATCGATCATCGGAACAAGGTCGCGCACGACTACCTCCTCGAACGCCTCATTCCCTCGAGCACCCGTCTCCGCCGCCGCGCCCACCTTCACCGCGTAGCCCTGATCCATCACAACAATCATCGGCCGCGCCTTTCGCTCGGCGATGAGGTTGTCCATGATCAGATTTGCTTTCCCCTGCCACGTCCAACTCGTCTCGTTCTCGCCGGCGCCATGCTGCAGGTAAAGCACCGGATAGCGCGTCGTCGGGCCGTCATATCCCGGCGGCGTGTAGACGTAAGCGCGCCGCACCTTGCCCGTCACTTTGGACAGGTACCACCGGATGCGCAGATCGCCGTGTGGCACATCTTTTGCCGAATAGAAATCGAGGGATTCGTCCGGCACTTCGAGGCCGCTGGTGGGCTGATTCCAGCCGTAGTAGGTTTCGCTCGATGGGTCGGCCTGGCGCGTGCCGTCGATAATCAACTCGTAATAGTGAAACCCGGGCCGCACCGGATCGGTCGTCACTTCCCACACTCCGTCCTGCCCGCGTTTCATTTCGTACGGCTTGTTGCCGTTCATCCCGCTGTCGCCTGCGCGGCCGGCCACCGCTACTTGTTTGGCGTTCGGCGCCCGCACACGGAAGGCGACGCGTCGATCGGGGTGAATCTTGGGATACTCGCTCGCGCGGACGTTCGACGGCGCCGGTCGCGCGTGATCGGCGGTTTGCGCGACCCCGAGGCCGCGCGACAGCGCGACGCTCACGGCGAGAAGAGCGGCTGCGCCTTTCATCGTCCGGTGTGCGCGTAATACCCGTTACGCCACGAAGCGCGAAGACGCGCCGGCTGGTCCGCCCCCGGATTCAGCTTGACTTCGATCTTGCGGAACGCGCCCTCGTTCGGCAAATCGTCCGGCGAGTAGCCCAGCACGTACTGGTTGTGAATCGCCGCGCTGATTTTCTCAACGGCGGTTGGCAACTCGCCCAGCTTGTCGACCTCGTAGCAAAGTCCGCCGGTCTCTTCGGCGAGCTGCTTCATGAGACGCACGTGACGCTTGATCAATCCGCCGCTCGACAGAGCAATGGCGTAAATGACCACATCGCCTTCACGGATAAGATTCTTCATCTCGCCTTCCGTGTAGCGGCTGTAGTTGTCGCCGCCGTCCGAAAGAACCAACAGCGCTTTTCTGGCGTTCTTCGCCAGTCTCGATTGGTGGATCGAAAGATACACGGCGTCATACAACGCGGTCCAGTTCTTCGGCCGGATCCCCATCAGCTTCTGATGAAGCAGATCGGTGTCGCTGGTGAACTTCGACAGCAGCCTGGGCGCATCATTGAACTCGACCAGAAAATACTCGTCACCCGGTGCGGCCGTGGTCAGGAATCGCGCCACAGCCTGACGCGACTGGTCCAGCCGCCCGGACATGCTCTGGCTCGCGTCGAACACTACGCCCATCGAAATCGGCGCGTCTTCGACGCTGAAGTATTTCACGTTTTGCTCGATGCCGTCTTCATAGAGCCGAAACGATTCGCGCGGCAATCCCGAATACGGCGCCCCGAAAGTATCGGTCACGGTGACTGGAATGAGTATGAGTCCAACATCGACGCGCATCGCGGCTGGTGTGCCCGTCCGCAGCGGCCGCGCGGCTCGCGGCGTCACGCTTACCCGCGCGTTTTCATCTCTGGCCTGATCGGCGGCCGGCACAAGTCCGGCGACCGCGGTAAGACTGACTACAAGAA
>JBOGMR010000548.1:0-7177 GCA_050746825.1 Bryobacteraceae bacterium
GAGATGCGACGCCCGGCGCTCGTGTTGTTGATCACCGGCTCGTGTCTGGTGGCCGGCGACTTACGTCTGCTCGACGCGGTCAAGAAGCGCGATCAGAAAACCGTCACGGCCCTGGTTCGCCAGCGCGTCGATGTGAACGCAGCCCAACCCGACGGAGCGACGGCGCTCGCCTGGGCGGCGCACCTCGATGACGCACCGGCGGCTGAGCTCCTGCTTGCCGCGGGCGCCAACGTCAACACCGCGGACGAATACGGCGAAACGCCCCTCACTCTTGCTTGTGCCAACGGAAACGCCGGACTGGTCGAGAAGCTTCTCAAGGCCAAGGCCGGCGCGACCGCCGCCCGATGGAACGGCGAAACGGCGCTGATGATCGCGGCCGGCGCGGGCAGCGCTGAAGCGGTGAAGCTGCTGGTGGCGCACGGCGCCAATGTCAACGCGGTAGAAACTCGAAGGGGACAGAACGCTTTGATGTGGGCGGCCGCGGAAGGCCACTCCGACGCCGTCGTGGCCTTGATCGAGCTCGGCGCCGGCGTCAAGGCCGTATCGAAGGCAGGGTTCACGGCGCTGGTTTTTGCCGCGACCAAGAATGATGTGAAGTCCGTACGCGCTCTCCTCGCAGCCGACGCCGATCCGAATTACGCCCTACCCTCCGGAACCAAGGTCTTGGTGGTCGCGACGTCCTACGGCAGCGCTGCCGCAGCGGGCGCGCTGGTCGACGGTGGCGCGGATCCGAACGTGGCGGATCGCGGCGGCAATACGCCATTACACACGGCCGCGCAGTTGGGCGATCTCGACCTCGTCAAGAAACTGCTGGCGAAAGCCGCCAAGCCAAACGTGCAATCAGGGAAGGCGCCCGTCTTTCCGGGAGGCGGCGGAGGCTTCCGGCGCGTCGTCGGTGAACTGACACCGCTTCACGTTGCGGCGAAAGCGAATCAGGAGCCAGTCATGCGCGCGCTGGTGGCCGCCGGCGCCGATCCGTTGCTCAAGGCGCAGGGTGGGACCACGCTGCTCATGTCGGCGGCCGGAAGCGGTCACATCGAAGTGGTGAAATACGCCTACGAGCTCGCACCGCAGATTGACGCCGTTAGCGAGAGCGGCTCTACCCTGATGCACGCCGCAGTCACCGGCTCGACCGCAACCGCCACGCAGCCGGAAATCTGCGAGGTGATCCAGTTCCTCGCCGATAAAGGCGCCAAGCTCGACGAGAAGGACGGCCGCGGCAGAACCCCCATCGAGGTCGCCGATATCCTGCCGATCGACAAAGCGGTGGAGTTGCTCACCAGGCTGATCATCAAGTCGGGCGCGAAGCCCAAGGTAGCTTCGAAGCGCTGATCCGGAACCCGAAGCACGTCCAGCATGAGATCATGGCGTGACCGTCGTCAAACGATACAACACCGTATCAGGAGACGAGTAGACGGCCTGAAGCCGCTTGTCCTTCGTCAGCGCTTGTCGAATGCTCTTTGAGTCTTCTTCGGGCAACTCCATATTCCAGTCTGCTGAGGTCGCCAGGAGGTATTGCAGCCGCCGCTGTTCGGCGAAGTCCACCAGATTGAAAAACGGTGACAGCGCCCGCTCACGGTCCTCCCGGTAGCTGGGCATGGGCAGTCCAGGGCGGCGCATTGACTTAAGGCCGGTGTGGAGATAGACCACGGGATCGCGATACGCGAGAATCGTGGAATCCGCCGGCAGATTCTCGCGCATCCACCGAAAGACAGCCTGGTTGCTCGTGGCCTGTTTGCGATCCGCTTCGACAAATCCCGGGATCGCGGTCTGATAGCCCGCATACGCGACCCACGTAGCGGCGCACGCGAACCCCGCGACCACCAGCAAAATGAGCGTAGCCACGGCGCGATTGCCGAAGTCGCGTTTCTCGCGAAGCGTTTTGACGAGCATTCCGCCCAAGTGCCGGAGCTCGGCGGCGAGACCCGCGAGCAGCAGCGGGTAGAACGGCATCATGTACCGCTCGCCTGGCGGATAGTGGTAGACCAGCGTCATCGGTAAGAGAAAAACGGCGAACCAATGGTACGGCGTCATCCCGTGCCGGCGCGCGATCCGAATGAGTCCCGCGACCGCGACCAGCAGGAACATTCGCTTGGAGTGCACCACCAGGAATGTGTCGCCCACGTGGAACGCGAAAGGCCCCGCCGCCTTCACCAGGACGGTTTCGAAGTTGCGTTGGACGATCAGCGGAATATCCGCCAAGCTGACGTCGTACCGATAGAACGCCGCGTAGTCGAAATACCAGAACAGCGAGGGATCGCTAACTTGAGGTCTGTGAAGCGCCGACCATACCGCCCAGCCGGCTACCGCGGGCAGCATCGCCGCCGCGAACATCGCGGCATCGCGAAACCGGCGCTTCGTCAAGTACCACAGCGGAATCGCCGCCAGCAGTGGCAGCGCCGTGGTTCGAGTCAAATACGCCGCACCGCCCAGAAGACCCGCAGCGATCGCCATTCCGGGCCGAGGCGCCACCGCAAGCACAGTGAGAATCAGGGCGCACAACAACAGGTCCGACATGAGGAAGATGCCGGAGAACGCCACGTAAGGGCTCACAGCCAGCACCGCGCAGACGACCCACCCCTCGACTTCACCGACCGGAAAATCTTTCACCCACCATCGCGCCGCGGCTATCAGGGTGGGCACAGCGAGCCACGCCGCCAGCGTCGCCAAACCGAGGTTCGCAGGAAACAGGTCATTGAGCAGCCACACCGCCGCGAGCAGCATGCTATAAAGCGGCGGATACTTGGTCTCATATGGCGATCCAGGGAAGCTGAGGAGTCGATAGCCCTTTCCTTCGGCAACGGATTTTGCGCACACGAAGTAAACGCCGTCGTCGTGGAAGTGACCGACATGGGGCATGTCGCGCGCTATCCAGGCGGTGTAGGCGGACGGAATCAGCGCGGCGGCCACCAGCACCAATCCAAGGGTCCGGAAACTCATGAAGCCGAGCCCCACGTGAGGCCGGGCACAGAAGCGCGACCGTGAGGGAGCGGTCCGCGGTTGCAAGGTGCAGGCGCCGCGTCGCTCATGATTGACCTCGCACGTAGGCCAGTTGCGCGCCCACCAGATCCAAAAAGTAGTTAAGCGCGGCGGTGACGATCAGAATCACCGCAGCCGAAAACAGGAATGACATCGCGATGAATCGCGACCAATGCTCGTACGTGCTGCCCGTGCGAATCAGCTCTACCAGACTGGGCATCACCAGCCAGCCTCCGGCCGCCATCAACGCCAGCGGAACCAGCCAGAAGTACCGCCACGTGAAGAACGCTCCGAGCTTGCCGCGTCCCGCGCCGTCCTCGAGAGTCAGCCCAACCACTCGTCCGCCGAGTTGTCCGGCGCAAAAGAACAGCAGCGCGCTGGTGCCCGCCAGGTGGCTCACCACGAACCGGTAGATCATCCACTCGACCACCGAGCGATTTTGCAGGTAGTAAGCCGCGGGCATGATCATCAGACCGGCGGCCGCGGCGAGACACATCGCGGCCAGCAGCCACAGCGGACGCGGCGGTCTGTAGAGAAACGCCGTCTCCAGAATCACGCGTAGAAAACGCAGTCCGTCCTTGCCGACGCGCAGCTTCGACTCGCCTTCGCGCTCGTGATACGGCATGTCGATCTCGCAGATTTTCACGCCCTTAGCGAGCATCGCGCGTGCGCTCATCGCCGGAGTGAAGTGCAGACCGTCGGGTAGAGGCATGAGTTTCGGGAGGCTCGCCCTGCGGATCACGCGCATACCGCTCGCCGTATCGCGCACTCGCGCCGAGGAAAACGCCGACAGAATCAACGCGAAAATCGTGTTCCCGATGCGGCGAATCAGCGGCATTTTGCTTCCGGGATTCAACCGGCAGCCGAGAATGACGTCGGCCTTGTCCCGCTCGAGCCGGGCGCAAAGCGGCGCGAAGAACTTCGGATCGCAGGTGCCGTCGGCGTCGAGGAAACCGAGCAGATCGGCGTCCGAGCCCGCCCAGCCCGTCTTGATCGCAGCGCCGTAGCCGCGGTTCGGCTGGTATGCGATCAGCCGGATGCGATCGGCGTAGCGCCCGGCGATGGCGGCGGTGCCGTCCACCGAACCGTCGCTGACTACCGTCACGTCAACTTCGGTGACCGGCGAGTTCGCCTTGATGTAATCGCGCGCTTCGAGTGAGCGCACAATAATCTTCTCGATCGCTTCTTCTTCGTTATAGGCGGGGATGGCGATCAGCAGCTTCATGGGCGCGCCGGTTCGAGCGCACGCTTCGAGTGCCAGTTCCAGGCCGTGCGCAGGATGGTATCCGGATCGGAGCAGCGCGGCGTCCACGCCAGAGCCCGGCGAGCGCGGGATGGATCGGCGACAAGAACAGGCGGGTCGCCCGCCCGTCTGCCGGCGATCTCGACAGGCGCCCTCCGCCCGGTGACGCGTTCTGCGGACGCAATCGCTTCCCTAACCGAGAGGCCCTCGCCGGTTCCGAGGTTCAAAGCCACGCCCCCTTCGTGTCCCTCGGCGTACGTCAGCGCGGCAAGATGCGCGTCCGCCAGATCCGTCACGTGGATGTAATCGCGAACGGCGGTGCCGTCCACGGTCGGATAATCCGTGCCGTAAATCTGCACCGCCTTTCGGCGGCCCACCAGCGCCGCCAGCACCAGCGGGATCAGGTGTGTCTCGGGATCGTGGTCTTCGCCGATTTCGCCGTCCGCGTCGGCTCCCGCGGCGTTGAAGTAGCGTAGCGCCACCCATCGCAAGCCGTACGCGCGCGAATACCAATCGAGGGCGCGCTCGGTGAACAGCTTCGACTCGCCATACGGATTGACCGGGCGCTGCGGATGAGCCTCATCGATCGGTATTCGCTGAGGCTCGCCATAGGTGGCGCAGGTGGACGAGAACACGATCCGGCGCACGCCGGCCTCCACCATCGCATCCAGCAGGTTCAACGAGTTGACACTGTTGTTCCGAAAGTACTTCCCGGGATTAGTCATCGACTCGCCGACCAGCGCATGCGCGGCGAAATGGAGCACGCCATCTATCGGATATTTCTTAAGTACCGCGCGGAGCGCGTCGCGATCGCCGAGGTCTGCCTCTACCAGCGGTCCCCATCGGCAGAATTCGCGGTGTCCGGTAGACAGGTTGTCGAAAACGATGGGATCGAGTCCCGCGGCCGCCAGCGCTTTGGCTGTGTGGCTGCCGATATAACCCGCACCGCCCGTTACCAGGATCGCCATGAGAGATTATCGTACCGCGGCGCCAGAGGCAGCGCTCATGCCCACTTCAGCAAGTCCGGACATGGCCTGGTGAGCGGATCCTCGAAATGGTTCGGCGTAATCCGCAGCGCGTACCCGAGGCGGCCGGTCTGCACCGGCGCGATTTCCTTGGCGAAGACCACCGCGGTTCCGTGCTCTTCGACAGGCGGCAGCACCATAATTTCGGAGTCTTCCAGATACCCTTCCGAGCTTACACGTCCAATCACCACCTCGACGCGCACGTCCCGCGACGACAGTCCGGCCAGGTCCACGACGGCGCGCACCGGGATGTTGCGCCCGCTGGTCACCGGTGCGACCGGCGCGGGACTGGCCTCGCTGAATCGCACACGGTCCCATGCTTCGCGAATCCGTTTGCTCCACTCCACCTTTTCCTTCGCGCGGCGGAACTCGCCCTCGCGAAGCGCGCAGTAGCCGGTGTGGGCCGGCTCGTAAAGCTGAGTGTAATATTCCATCACCATGCGCCGGCAATCGAAAAGCGGCGAAAGATGCATCAGCGACTGCTTCACGCGTCGCATCCAATCGCCGCCCGCCGCGCCTTCGCGCGCATCGTAGAACATGGGTACGATCTCGTTCTCCAGCAGATAATAAATCGCGCTGGCGTGCAGATCGTCTTGTATCTCCCCGTAAGGCTCCCGGTCGCCGATGGACCATCCGCCCGACTGCTCGTACGCCTCGTCGAACCACCCGTCCAGAATGCTCATGTTCAGCACGCCGTTGATGCCGGCTTTCATCCCGCTGGTGCCGCAAGCTTCCTCGCCGCGGCGTGGATTGTTCAACCAGACATCCACGCCCTGCACCAGTTCGCGCGCCACCTTCATGTCGTAGTCCTCCACGAACACGATGTGACGCCACAGATCGGGATCGCGTGAAAACTGTACGATGTCGCGGATGAAGCTCTTTCCCGGCTGATCCTTCGGATGCGCCTTCCCCGCGATGATCACTTGTACCGGCCGCTCCTTGTCGCACAGGATGCGCTTCAGCCGCTGCACATCGCGGAACAACAGCGTCGCCCGCTTGTAAGTTGCGAAGCGCCGCGCGAAACCGATGGTGAGCGCGCCCGAATCGAGCACTTCGCCGGCGCGCCTCAACTCGGCCCCCGACACTTTCCGCCGCTGCGCCGCCGCGGTCTGCGCCTTACGGACGAATCCGATCAGGCGGCGCTTGCGGCGGCGGTGCACCTCGAGCAGCTCCTCGTCCGGAATCTCCGGGACCATCTCCCATATCTTCGGGTCGTTCGGTTTCTCGCGCCAGTCCGGTTGCAGGTATTGATCGTACAGCGCTGCGAGATCTCCGTTGAGCCAGCTCAACAGATGCACGCCGTTCGTGATCGACGTGATCGGCACTTCCCAGCGCGGGAGCTGCGGCCACAACCCCGACCACAGCTCTTGAGAAATGTGCCGGTGCAGGCGGCTGACGGCGTTGCGATAGGACGACATCTTGAGAGCCAGGATCGCCATGGAGAAGCGCTCGTCGCCGTCGTTCGGGTCGCGCCGCCCGAACGACATCAGCTTGTCGAACGGGATTCCGGTCTCTTTGCAGTAGTCCTGAAAATAGAAATGCATCATGCCAGGGTCGAACAGATCGATCCCGGCCGGGACGGGCGTGTGAGTCGTGAAGACGTTGTTGGTCCGGCAGACTTCCAACGCTTCGTCGAAAGTGAGGCGGTGCTCCTCCATGAACACGCGAATTCGCTCGAGCGCGAGGAAAGCGGAATGGCCTTCGTTCATGTGGTATACCGTCGGGCGCAGCCCGAGCGCTCGCAGCGCCCGCATTCCGCCGATGCCCAGCACGATCTCCTGGCGCATTCGGGTGTCGATGTCGCCTCCGTAAAGCTGGTCGGTGATGTCGCGATCCTGCGCGAGCGCATTGTCCGGAATGTTGGTGTCGAGCAAGTATAGTTTGATTCGTCCTACGTCGATGCGCCAGACCTGAGCCCACAGCTTGCCCG
>JBOGMR010000549.1:0-5843 GCA_050746825.1 Bryobacteraceae bacterium
GCATCGAGGTCAACGAGCGCGAAGCAGCCAAACACCCGTTCCAGCAGGAAGTGCTTCACCCGGCCACGATTCGCGCTGCCGACGGGGCGGTGCTGGATTGGTAGGGATCGCCCTCGGCGCAGTGGTCGTGAGCCTCGTCGTGTTCGCGCTGCTGGTGTGCGGCGTGGCGACGTGGCCTGCGTTCGCGATTCTGGGGCTGACTGCCGTTTGGTGCGGCAGGCGGTTTCGCCTGCCCAGCGGCCTTGAAGGGCGCCCGCCGATCCTACACAGCCTGATTCTCGCTGTTTATGCCGTCTTCTATCTGATCTGCACACTCGCGCCCGAAATCCAGCCGGACGGCTTCACGTATCACCTCGGCCTGGCCGCCGAATACGCGAGGCTCGGCGCATTTCCGTCGCGCGTGGCGTTCTTCGAGATGCTTCCGCAAGGAATGGAAATGCTGTACCTGCCTGCATTCCTGACCGGCGGACAATCAGCCGCGAAGCTTGTCAATTTTGGATTCCTCGCCGCCACCGTGCCGCTGATCGTGTCCATCGCGCGGCGTCTCGAACTTCCCGAGCCCGCCCCTTGGACCGCGGCCGCCCTCTATTTCTGCACACCGGTCGTTGGCCTCACCGGCACGTCGAGCTACACCGACGCCGCGGTCGTCTTTTTCGCGATGGCCGCATTCGACCGGCTGCTCGAATGGAAGCAAGACTGCCGCACCATCCTGCTCGTCCACGCCGGCTTGCTCGCGGGCTTCTGTGCCGCCATCAAGATCAGCGCGGTCATCGTACCGTTCGCCGGGGTCGTATTTGTGCTCGCGCAGCGCCGCTTCCGAAGCGCGCTGTGGCTTGCCGCAATCGCTGTCATCCCGCTCGCGCCGTGGATCGCCCGAGCGTGGATCCTTACCGGCAATCCGGCTGCGCCGCTGCTTAATTGGTGGTTCCGCAACGCGTACTTCCATCCGCAGATGGATCGTGTGCTCGCGGAGTCCTGGCGCACTTTAGAGGGTGTGCCGGTGTGGAGAGCGCCCTGGGAACTTGCGGTCGGCGGCAAACTGCACGGCCTGTTGGGACCGGTCTATCTCCTATTACCGCTGTCGCTACTGGCACTGCGCCGCCCGGCAGGCCGTCTATGCCTGGCCGCCGCAGTGCTGCTCTCGTTGCCTTGGTTCACCAATCACGGCGCGCGATTCCTGATGCCCGCGCTTCCCTTCTTTGCGCTCCTCATCGCCGCGGCTGTGCCGCCGCGCGCAGCGTGGAGCCTCGCGGCGATGCACGCTATTCTCAGCCTGCCGCCCGTAATCCCGTTGTACGCGAACCCGCACACGTGGCGGCTCGAAGAGTTCCCGTGGCGGGCCGCGCTGCGCCTTGAAAGCGAAGACGCCTATCTCAAACGGCGCCTGGGCGAATACGAGATCGCGCGCATGCTCGAAATCAACGTGCCGTCTGACGGCAGGACGCTCTCGCTGCTCGATACGCCGCGCGCATACATTCGGAGTGAAGCCCTCGATTACTGGCAGTCCGCTGAAGCCGAGCGGCTGGTAGATACACTGCAGGTGGCTTCGCAGTACGCAAACGATCCGCTATTCGACGTCCGCGCCGAGTGGCCGGAACAGCCGCTCACCGGCGTCCGTCTGCGGCTAGAGGGTTCGCTCCCGGGCGAGTTCTGTGTTCATGAGATCAGCTTTCTGCTGGGAGAGGATCGCGTGCATGCGAGTCCGCAGTGGGTGCTTGGCGCGTGGCCGAACCGATGGGAAGCGCCGCTGGCCTTTGACGCCAACCTGGCGACCCGGTGGCGCACCTGGGAACCGGCGCCGCGCGGCATGTTCGTGCAGGCGGTGTTCGATCGCTCGCAACGGCTGTCAGCGGCGGGGTTTCGTACTCACGTCACTGCCAGGCCGCTGCCGGTCGAGCTTTTCGGGAGAGACGTCGCGGGGAAGTGGAACTTGATGGCGGGTTCGCTTCGCGTCGCCGGGCACGAGAAACTAAATTTGCGGCCGGCTGCGGTGCGGCATTTGAAGAGGAGAGGAATCGGTTTTATTCTGGCGGCGACCGAGGAGTATGGGGCGTGGCAACTGGGGAGGCATTTGATTGGTCATGAGGCGGAGTGGGGGCTCGAGCATTTGGACCAGCGGGGGTTTGTGCATTTGTTGAAAGTTCCGTAAGACTTCGGCCGAGGGCCGCTCCCTGACGGTCGCGGTTCTGTGCGAGGCTCCTCACGGAACCCAGACGGGGCGATTCCCGCTAGCCGCCGATGGATTTGCTGTGATCAGAGACCCAGTTTTTTAGAGTGGCTTCGAGGACGCCGGCGTGGATCGGCTTGCTGACATAGTCATCCATGCCGGCGGCGAGGCAGCGCTCGCGATCTTCCTTCATAGCGCTTGCCGTCATGGCGATGATGGGAATGTGTGCTTCGCCTTGCTGACGACGGATTTCCGCGGTGGCCTCAAAGCCGTCCATACCGGGCATGTGGCAGTCCATCAGAACGGCGGCGTACGGATATTTCTCGAGTGCGTCGAGCGCTTCCTGACCGCTGGTCACGGCGTCGGACTCATAGCCTAGTTTGGCGAGCAGCTTTACCGCCACCGTGCGGTTGACCTGGTTATCGTCGGCGATCAGGATCTTGCGCGCCGCTCGTTGCGCGGGAGCCTGCGCAGTTTCTACGCGCGCGGATGCCGACGCGGCGCCGATCAGGACGCGCCGCAGCAGCGATTGCCTGACCGGCCGCACCAGAATCCCGTCGACGGGCGCACCATCGAGCGCCGTCCGCCGGGTGAGGGAGGAGAGGAGCACCGTGCGCAAGCCGCTGAGCGCCCGCCGCGAGCGGATGCCGCCCGCCAGATCGATGCCGTTCATATCCGAAAGGTCGGTCGAGATCAGACACACTTTGAAAGGCTCTTTGTTCTTGGCCGCTTCGAGCAGGATTCCGAGCGCTTCAATGCCGCCCGCGGCCACTTCGACTGGCACGTCCCAGGCGGCAAGCTGGCGCCGGAGTGCATCGCGCGAAGGGCTCTGTTCGCCGACGATCAGAACGCGCCTGCCCTCGAATCCGCCATCGGCTTGGGCCGCTTCATTGCCCAGCGCCACCGCGTTGTCGAGCCGCACCGTGAACCAGAAATGCGAGCCCTTGCCGGTTTCGCTCTCCAGGTGGATGGAGCCACCCGTCATTTCGACCAGACGCTTCGAGATCGCCAGACCCAGCCCCGTGCCACCGTAATTGCGCGACGTGGAATGATCGCCTTGGGTGAATGCATCGAAGACCCTCGACTGCGCTTCGGCGCTCATTCCGATGCCCGTGTCGCGCACGGAGAATTGCAGCGTCATGCCCGCGTCGTTCCTCTCGTCGAGAGAAACTTCGAGCGAAATCTGTCCGCGATGCGTGAACTTTACGGCGTTGCCGAGCAGGTTGATCAACACGCGCCGCAGCTTGCCCGCGTCGCCGCGCGCCGCGAACGGCACACCGCGTCCGACCACGGACACCAGTTCGACGCCCTTGGCCTCGGCCTTCTGTTCGAGAAGATCGAACGGCTCTTCAATCACTTTGTGGAGCGCGAAATCCGCATTCTCGACGATCATTTTCCCCGACTCAATTTTTGAGAAGTCCAGGATCTCGTCGATGATTCCAAGCAGCGCTTCGGACGACGTGTTGATGGTCTCGGTGAACTGGCGCTGGGTAGGCGAAAGCTCGGTATCGAGCAGAAGCCCGGTCATGCCGATTACGCCGTTCATGGGCGTGCGGATCTCGTGGCTCATCGTGGCGAGAAACTCGCCTTTGAAGCGGCTCGAAGCGCGGGCTTCTTCGAGCAGCCGCTCGATGTCCTGCTTCTGCCGCTCAACGGTCTCTTTCTCGCGTCGCAGCTCGCCGGTGCGGTCGCGCACCGCAGCCTCGAGCAGGCGTTGTCTGCGCAGCAAGTGAGCGACGCGCCAGCGCCACATCTGCCACATCGCGAAGCCTGCCGCCGCGACGGCCAGGAGCCGGAACCACCACGTGGCCCACCACGGCGTCCGGATTTCGAAGGAACTCGTCGCCGCTTCACTCCAGCTTCCCTGCCCTCTCTGCGTCTGCACTTCGAAGGTGTACTTGCCATGCGGCAAGTTGGCGAACGGAACTTCGCGCTGCGTAGTCAGGGACCAGTGATCGTCAAGCCCCCGCAGCCTGTAACGAAAGCGAACGGCGCTGGGATCGTTGAACGAGAGCGCCGCGAAGCGAACCAGCATCGAGCGATCCGCATAGGGAACTACTGACGGCCCGCTCGGATCGCGAGGGTTGTCCCCGAACATCAAATCGGTGAGCACCAGCGGAGGCGGCGCGCCACCCGAGAGATCGTCGTTATCCGGGTTGAAGTGCGACAAGCCCTTGCTGGTTCCGATCCAGACCGATCCGTCGGACGCGGCCCAGAACGAATTCGAATTGCAATCGTCCCAGATGAGGCCGTCGCCGCGCCCGTAGTGGCGCCATGAAGAGCCATCGAAGACATCCGCGCCGATGTCGCTGCCGTGCCAGATCCAGCCGCGCGAATCTTCGCCGATGAACCAGCCGCGCCCGGAGCGCAGTCCTTGGTCTGGACCGAAATGCTCGGCCTTCCAGCGGTCGCCTTCGCGCTTCAATCGCGACACACCGATTGCCTCGATGTACTGCACCCATACGTCGCCATTGGCTGCGGGTACGACTCCGCGAACGGGCGTTGCTTTCATTCCGTCGGACTGCGTGATGCGGCGCCACTGGCCGTTCTCGATCCAGGCGAGGCCTTTCGACCCAGCCACCCAAACGCGCCCCTTGGTGTCGGGAACGAGTTGCGGAAAGATCTCGGTTGGATCGCCGCCCGGAAGGTCCTCGCGTGCGAATCGCCAGGCGCCTCCCTGCTGACGCCCGCGGAACACACCGCCGTTCATCGCGACCCAGAGTTGTCCCTCGCGATCAAACGCGAGCGAGTTGATCCAAGCGGATGTCAACCCCGCGGTCTTGCCAAACCGTTCGACATGCCTGGAGCGTGGGTCCAGTCGGGCGAGCCCGCCGGGTGCAAAGCCGGCCCAGACGCTGCCATCGGGAGCGATAGCCACAGCTTTGGCATTGGCGCCGATCACGTCGACCATTTCGGGCCAATGCCTCCACTTTCGCGCGCCCGCCGGAAGCTCGGAAAGTCCGTGATTGGTTCCGGCCCAGACGCTGCCGCGCGAGTCTGCCCGGATGTCCCAGATGTGGTTGTGACTGAGCCCCTCTTCCTTGGTCCAGCCTTCCCACTTACGGTAGCCGAGCCAGCGCGCCAGTCCCGCACCACGCGTACCGATCCAGAGTGAACCTTCGCGGTCCTCGAGTGTATAAGTGACCGTATCATCGGGCAGGCCGCGGCTGGAGTCAATCGTTTCCCACGTGTCGCCGGTGCGAATCATAAGCCCGCGATTGGTGGTGAGCAGCAGCTTCCCTCGTCTGTCCTGGGCCAGAAAGCCGAAGGCGCTCGCCTGGGGGAAGCCTTTCAGCGGCTCGAAGCGCTCCTCTCCCTTCCGCTTGACCATCAGGGAGTCTTTGGTGCGAATCCACAAGCTGCCTTCTCTGTCGGTCAGAATCGCGTCCCAGGATCGCTTAGCGAGACCGTCTGCTTCGTTGTACTCGCGGGCGCGATCGCCTTCGACGCGATAAAGAACCAATCCGGACCCGATCCACACAATTCCATCGGGATCCACGTACACACCGAAGGTTCGCGATTCGGGGATGCCAAGCCGCTTGCTGTAATCCTCAAAAACACGTTTGCCGCCGGGTGTTTTGGTTCCGAGGTAGACCCCGCGTTCGGTAGCGACGATGAGCCGCCCGGACCGGTCAGCGGCGAGGCCGTTGACCCAGCGTCCGGCTCCGGAGCCGGG
>JBOGMR010000550.1:0-1847 GCA_050746825.1 Bryobacteraceae bacterium
GTCCCGGAAAGTACCGGGTCACGGTCGAAAAAGGATCGCTGAAAGGAACGCAAACGATCGACGTGCGCGACGGCGACATTCGCCACTTGTCGATCAGCATGACGCAGCAATGATCAACCGGCGACAATTCTTCCGCATGTCCGCTGCCGCCTCTGCCGTGCTTCGGGGCGCCGACGCGCCTCCGAACCCCCCGAAGAAGGGCATGATCGTGCGCTCGGTGCGGCCGGAAGATTTGGAAATGCCCCTCGACGGATTCACGCAGTGGATCACGCCGGTGGAGCGCTTCTTCGTGCGCAGTCACATGTACATGCCCAAAGTGGATGCGGCGACGTGGCGGCTGCAAGTGGAAGGCGAAGTATCGACGCCGCTCACGCTGACACTGGACGAGCTGAAGAAGCTGCCTCGGGCGGAGGTGGTGAGCGTGCTCGAGTGCGCCGGCAACGGCCGCAGCTTCTTCGAGCCGACGATCATCGGCATGCAATGGCAGTACGGCGCGGTGGGCAACGCGCGCTGGGCGGGCGTGCGGCTGGCGGACGTGCTGCGCAAAGCGGGGCTCAAGGCATCCGCCAGGGAAGTGCTGTTCAACGGCGCCGATGTCCCGGTCGGAACGATGCCCGATTTCGAACGCACCGTTCCGCTGAAGAAAGCGCAGGCGGCCGACACGCTGCTGGCGTATGAGATGAATGGAGAGGCGCTGCCCGTGTCGCACGGTTACCCCTTGCGGCTGGTAGTGCCGGGTTGGGCGGGCGATTCGTGGACCAAATGGGTGACGAATATCCGGGTGCTCGACAAAGAGTTCGACGGCTTCTTCATGAAGACCGCGTATCGATATCCGGTACGGCCGGTGGCGCCGGGCGCGCCGCTCGATCCGGCCAAGGACATGGCGCCGGTGGAAGGGCTGCGGCCGAAATCGGTGATCGCCGTCCCAGCCCCGAACTCGCGGGTGCCGGCGGGCCCGGTGCGTATTCAGGGCGCGGCGTGGGCGGGCGAGTCACCCGTGATTCGGGTGGATGTGTCGACGGACAGCGGGCGCACGTGGTCGCCTGCAACGCTCGGGCGCGATAGCGCACGCTACGCCTGGCGTCTGTTCGAGATGCGCTGGACGCCGGCGAGACCGGGCTCGTACGCGATCATGGCGCGGGCGACGGACGCGTCGGGCAACAGCCAGCCGGTCGTGCAGGATTGGAATCCGTCGGGGTACCTGTGGAACGTGGCCGCGCAATCGCGCATCGAGGCCGGGGCCGGGCCGATGCCCGAAGCTCCGCCACGCAGTGAAGTTGCGCTGTCGGCGACGGTCAAGTCCGCATGCGTCGGCTGTCACGAGCCGGACATCATCGCGGGCCAGCGGCTCACGCGCGCGCAGTGGGAGCGCGAGGTCGACAAGATGGTGCGCTGGGGAGCGACGGTGAAGCCGGAGGATCGCGGTGAGATTCTGGAGTTCCTGGCGCGAAATTTCGGGTTGAGATAAAGGGGCGGCGCCAGCGGAGGCGTGCGCCACGTGCCCGCGAAGAAACAGCCGATCTATTTCAAAATTCCATCGATTGTGGCGGCGGTGATCGGATGGTAGCCGGGGCGCGCCTTTTGATAGACGGCTTTGGCGCGAGCTTTTTCTTCGGGCGTCTTGACCAACTCCTCGTAGAGAGGCTTGAGGTACTTGCGGCGACCGACGGTCAGGAGAAACTCCTCGAGTCGGGGATAGGCCGGCTCATAATTGTTCCGCACGGCCAGCACCAGCCACTGCGACAGAACTTCGTAATTGCCGGTCCTGGTGAAGGAGTATGCGCGATCGAGCTCGGCCATTTTCTGCTTCCCGATATCACCTGGCAGGCTCTCGATCAGGTGCAACC
>JBOGMR010000551.1:0-2647 GCA_050746825.1 Bryobacteraceae bacterium
GTTGTCGACAAGGTTCGCATCACGGACCTGCCGCTCAACGTTCGCAATCCGATCATGTTGACGCACCTGTCGCCGGGAATCACCCATACCAGCGGCACTGCTCACCTCAATCCTTTCTCGAATAGCGGGATCTCGTCGTGGTCGGTCAATGGCGGCCTGAACAACAACACCGAGTTCCTGATGGACGGCGCTCCCAACAACGCGTTCTCTGGACGCCAGAATCGCATCTCCTATGTGCCGCCGTCCGACGCCGTCGAGGAGTTCAGAGTTCAGACCACGCAATATGACGCCCAATACGGGCGGACCGGCGGCGGCATCATCAACGTCTCTACGAAAAGCGGCGGCAACGACTTCCACGGAAGCGCATACGAGTTTCTGAAGCGGCCTGGCCTGAACGCCAACACGTTCTCCAACAATGCCAAGGGGCTGCCGCGGCAGGCGACGGCGCTGGACCAGTACGGATTCACGGCCGGCGGCCGGCTGAGTATTCCTAAACTCTACAACGGCCGCGAACGGACCTTCTTCTTCTTCGCCGGCGAGGCTTATGGCGAAGACCTCCACTTTCCCGACGAGTCGATCACTTCCGTGCCAACGGCCGCACAAAAGCGCGGCGATTTTTCGCGCACGTTCGATAATTCCGGACGTCAGATGATCATCTACGATCCAACCACAGGCCGCCAGGAAGGAGCCAGTTGGGTGCGCGACCCGTTCCCCGGCAACATCATTCCGGCGGGCCGCATCAATGCGTCAGGCGCCAGGATCGCCTCGCTCTATCCCGATCCCAATTCGTCAACTCCCGGCTCGCCCGATTGGCAGAATAACTTTGTCCTTTCTCCGAACAAGGGTATTTTCAACTTTCAGAACTACACCGCGCGGATCGACCACAACTTCACTTCTCGACAGCGCGTGTATGGACGCTGGGCGTGGAACCGGCACGAATCGTTCCGTATCAAGAACGCGATCCCTGGCGCAGGGGCGGATCATCAGACCGCAGGCAAGACCAACAACGGCATCGTGCTCGACTGGGTAAGCACTCTCTCCGGCGCCACCGTGTTTAATTTCCGCACCGCTCTGACGCGCTGGCAGGAGGATCTGCCAGGTTTTGATCATCGGTTTGACGCCACGCAGTTGGGCTGGCCGAAGTCGCTGGTGGATCAACTGCCGCATCCGCTCGCCGGCGGCCAGCGCAGCTATCCGAGCCGGATTCTCTTCGTGCACCGGACGGCGCCGCTTCCCGAGGGCGGGCGTCCACCGTATATCACCGTCAACTCCTACGGATTTCTCGGCTCCAACACCTTCCTGTTTGAGCCCACCAACGTGTTCAGCGCCGGACCGAACATCGCCATGGTTCGCGGCCGGCACACGATCAAGGCCGGCCTCGACTTCCGTCTCACGCGCTTCACCGATCAGCGCCCCGACTACTCCGCGGCCCGCCTCGATTTCGATCGCGCTTTCACGCGGCGCGACTATCTGGTGCAGGACGCCATCAGCGGTAGTGGAGTCGCATCCCTGCTGTTAGGCTACCCGGCGGGCGGCCGTATCGATAACAACGTTTATCCCTACTACCAGAGCCTCTATTACGCGCCCTGGATTCAGGACGACTTCAAACTCACGCGCAAGCTTACGATCAATCTCGGCCTCCGCTGGGATGCGAACCTGGCGCCCACCGAGCGGTACAACCGCGCCAACCGCGGATTCTTCGCCGATGTGGTCAATCCGATTTCAAACCGCGTCGACAAGACGCGATTTCCCGGCTACCAGGTGAAGGGCGGTATCGGTTTCGCTGGAGTGAAAGGAGAGTCCCGCACGCCGTTCGACAACGACTTCAACAACTGGCAGCCTCGCATCGGTGCGGCGTACCAGGTTAGTTCGAACACCGTGCTGCGCGCCGGCTACGGTATGTTCTTCACCAGCCCCGTGGCTCGCGGTTTCACGAACGGTTTCAGCATTCAGACGCCTTATGTAGCTTCGCTTGATGCGGGCCGAACTCCCGCCAACAACGCTTCGAATCCTTTTCCGGATGGCGTGCTGCAGCCCGCCGGCTCTTCGCTCGGGATGGAGACGTTCCTCGGACTGGGGCCGTCGTTCACCGGCGTGAAGACTCGAGTGCCCTACGTCCATCAGTTCTCGTTGGGCCTGCAGCGGCAGCTTCCGTTCAACATGACCCTCGATGCCTCCTACGTCGGATCGCGCACGAAAGCGGTGGGAGTGAATAAGCCGTACAACGAGATTCCAGTTGAGGCGCTCGCGCAAGGCGCGAATTTCCTCAATGCTCGCGTGCCGAATCCATTCGAGAACCTGCTGCCCGGAACTGGTCTCAATGCCTCCACAGTCCCACGCCAGCAGATGCTGCGGCCGTTTCCGCAATTCACCTCGTTTGACGTGACGGATTTCAACACCGGGCGGGTTTGGTACAACTCGCTGCAGATGTCGCTGGAGAAGCGCTACTCGCATGGACTGACATTCATCGCCTCCTACACGTTCTCGAAGAACATCGAGGCGCTGAACTACTTGAATGGGCAGGACTCCGCTCCTGCGCGCACTCTACCCGCCTGGGACCGTCCGCAGCGCCTGACTATCGCACCCATTTACGAACTGCCCTTCGGGCCCGGCCGGCGGTTCCTCAACTCCTCAAACCCCTGGGCGC
>JBOGMR010000552.1:0-4282 GCA_050746825.1 Bryobacteraceae bacterium
ATTACCGATCGATGCACGGTCCCGGATGGCAGGCAGGACCTGATGGTCTTTGGAACGGCGGTGGGGAAGCTTCCGTGCGCCGACAAACGTCGCGACCCCGCCCCAATTGGTTCTACCTTTTCAACCGCTTCAGATCCTTAACGGCCGGCTCCATCGACGGCGCCAGCTTCACGGCAGTTGCCAGCTCGGAAATCGCCGCATGTTTCTTACCTTGTTTTTCGAGAACGAGACCTAACCGCCAGTGCGCCGCGGCCGCGATCGGCGAGTTCCCTTCGGGCTCCTGCGTGAGATATTTGCGGAAACAGGCTTCGGCTTTTTCCAGTTGGTTTTTCTCGAGCAGGACATTTCCCGCGCTGTAATACGGCGCCAGATCATCCGGCGCCTGCTTTTCCGCGCGAGCCAGAATCGAGTCGAGCTCGGCAAACCGGCCCCGGAAAGCCGCCACAGCCGCGAGCTGAGCATGGGCACGCACGCGCCCAGGGTTCAATGCCAGCGCCTCGCTCGCCACGCGCTCGGCTTCGTCCAGTTTTGCGCGGTTGAGATAGAATCCCGCCAGCATAGCGCGCGTCCGATAGAGCGACGGGTCCGCCGCCACGGCCTTCTTCAAGCTCTCCTCCATCGCGGCTTCGTTCTTTTCCTTCTCCGCCAGTTCGAATCGGGCGACGTATCCCTCCGCCGCGTTCGTCTCCAGAATCTTCTCCGCCGTCGCGCGGGCTTTGTTCTTGTCGCCGCCAATAATTCCCGGAGCCTCGAAGTAAAAGGACATCAGCGCGAACAGCGCGTGTGTGTGCTTCGGATTCATCTTGAGCGCGGCCTCGTTCTCCTTCCTGAATTTCTTTGCGAGGCCGAAGCCCTTGAACATGCCCGCGCGCTGAGCGGCCAGGCCGTAGAGCTCGGAAAGATGGTGATGGTAATCGGCGCTGGAGCCATCGAGTGACACGGCTTTCTCGCCTAGCGCCGTGGCGGCATCCAGGTCGCGAAAAATCATCTTTATCTGCGACATCAGGTAATTCAGGCGCGCATCATTGGGATTGGCGTTGTATAACGGCTCGACGACGGCCTTTGCCCGCTTCCAATGCCCGTCTTCGATAAGCCGTTCCGGCGCATTGTCGGCGGCAAGCAGCAGCGCGCACGCCAGCAGCCCCGTCACTTCCGCAGTGCCTCCATGAAGAATTTCTCCATGCGCTCCAGAGTCGGCTCGAACCACGGAGGCCGGTTGAAGAACCCATGCCCCGCCCCTTCGGCGGTGAATAACTCCGCGCGAACTCCCGACGCTTTCAGCTCTTCCACGAGTTGGACGGAATGGCTGTAGGGAACGGTTCCGTCGGACGTGCCGTGTAAAGCCAGCAGCGGCGCGGAACGCGCGGAGACATGGGTGAGGGGTGTCGCCTTCGCCCACGCGTCCGGCTTTTCCGCATAGCTGCCGCCCAGAAATCTGGTGACGGCATTTTGACCGTTACCCGGCGCGCCCTTGCCGAAGCCGACCAGGTCGACCGCGGGGTTGAATGCCGCGACGGCTTGCACGCGCGAGGACATAGCGGCGTTGCCGCCGTCTCCTTCGAGATCCGTCACATGCGACGATGTCCCGAGCATCGCGACCAGATGCCCGCCGGCCGAGCCCCCCGCGGCGCCGATCCGGCCGGGATCGATTCGATACTTTGCCGCGTTCGCACGCAGCCACCGGACAGCAGCTTTGGAATCGTAGACCGCGGCAGGGAACGGCGCCTCACCGGACAGCCGATACTCGATGCAGGCGCCCACGAACCCCTTGGTCGCCATATGCGCCGCTTGCCGGCTGAAAGCGTTTTTGCTGCCCCCTGACCACCCTCCGCCGTGAATGTAGACCACGGCTGGAAAGGGGCCGCGACCGTCTTTAGGCAGATAGAGATCGAGGCGCAGCTCGCGAGCGCCGTACTGAGCGTAGACCAGGTTCTCCAGGCGCTGTGCCGAATCGGGCAGCCGGAAGGGCGGTTCTTGTCTCGGCTGGGCGCCGAGCCCTGCGACGAATAGGAAACAGGTGGCCAAGAATTTGCTCATAGGTGACATGATACCGAGGGTGGGCAGCGTTCGGTGTTGTGCGAGTCACTGCACGAGGTCGCGGTGTGGGCGGCTCTGCAACGTGCCTGTTGTATAATCGGCGCCAATGATCCGGTGTGCTCCGGCTGCTCTCTGTCTGTTCGGGACCGCGTTGTTCGCCGCGCTGCCTGCGCCGCCGGACTTTCGTCTGCCGGGCAATGTGGCGCCGGTGCGGTATCGGATTGAATTGCGCATCAATCCGGCGCAGGAGATTTTCGATGGGCAGGCGCGAATTGAGGTGGAGCTGCGGAATTCGGTTTCGGTGATCTGGTTAAATGCGAAGGACCTCACGGTGGGCGAGGCTTCGATGAAGATGCGCGGCAAGACGCGCACTCTGCGCGCTGAGGCCGTGGCCGGGGAGTTCCTCGGGTTGGAGCTCGATGCGCCCGCCGGTCCGGGGCGCGCGGTGCTCGCGATCCGCTATCAGGGGCGTTTGAATGAGAAGCCACCGGTGGGGCCGTTTCGCAAAAAGGCCGGCGACGACTGGTTTGTATTCACGACGTTCACTGCCATCGATGCACGGCGGGCGTTCCCGTGTTTCGACGAGCCGCGCTTCAAGACGCCGTGGGATCTTACGATACGCGTGAAGAGCGGGCAGAAGGCATTCGCGAACGCGCCTGCGGTGCGCGAAGTGGATGAACCCGACGGCATGAAAGCGGTACACTTCGCGACCACCGAGCCGCTGCCTTCCGAAGTTGTGGCGTTCGCGGTCGGTCCGTTCGATTTGCTGGATGGAAGGCCGGCTGGAAAGCGCGCGATCCCGGTGCGTGTGATCACGCCTCCCAATCGCCGCGAGGAGGGAGCGGAAGCACTCCGCGCCACCGGCGACGTGCTGCGAAGACTCGAAGCGTACACCGGCATTCCGTATCCCTATGCGAAGCTCGATCACATCGCCATGCCGGAAGGCGCGTTCGGCGCAACGGAGAATCCGGGGCTCATCACTTTTCGGCAGACGTCATTGCTGATCGCGCCCGGAAAGGAAACCGAAGAGCGGGTCTTGAGGTTGCGCGCGCTTGTCACGCACGAGCTGGCGCACCAGTGGTTCGGGAACCTGGTGACGCAGTCGTCGTGGGACGACGTGTGGTTGAGCGAGGGCTTTGCGACCTGGCTCAGCGCGCGCGTAATGGACGAGAGCCAGCCCGCGGGACGGCGACGGCTGAGCGCGGTCGTAGCGCGCGAGCGGATCATGGAGGCTGACGCCGGCAAGCAAGCGCTGGCCGTGCGCCGGCCGCTCAAGAACCGGGAGGAGATGGCGTCGGTGTATAACCGGTTCGTGTACCAGAAGGGCGCGGCCGTGCTGTTGATGCTCGAAGCGTGGCTCGGGGACGAGCGATTTCGCGACGGTGCGCGTGTGTATCTGAAGCGGCATCGCTTCGGCGCGGCCACCACGGCGGATTTTGCGTCGGCGTTGCAGGCAGCGTCGGGAACGGATGCGTCGCCGGTGCTGCGGTCGTTTCTGGACCAGACCGGAATTCCGAATGTGCGGATGCGGAAGGTCTGCGAGCCGGGCGCGTCGCCCCGTTTGCAGATCGAGCAGACGAGCGTGGGACGCCAGTGGACAATTCCGGTTTGTTGGAAGGCTGATGGCAGCTTGCGAGCCTGCGTGGTGCTCGAAGGACAACGCCGCGAGATCGACTTGGGCCGGCGCGCTGCGTGTCCGGCGTGGATCTTTCCGAACACAGCGGGTGCAGGATACTATCGCACGGCGTGGGATGCCGGCTCGCTGGCTGCGCTGGCGGATCGGGGCATTCGACAGCTCACGGCTTCCGAGCGCCTCACGCTCGTCTACGACTTGAAGGCGCTGCGGCGCGCGGGACGGCTCGAAGCGGAGAGCGAGCGAGTGCTTGCAAGACTCGCCGAAGATGTCGAGCCCGAAATCGCGCGCGCGGTACAAGAGGCGCTGGGCAAGGCGCAGCCGGCTACCGGGCGGTGAAGAGGCGGCGGAGCAGGGCTCAAGAACGCTCCGCACAACGCGAATTGACCTGCAAGAATAATAATGTGGCTTATCAGCGCGAAAACGCGCGCAATCATTTGGGGACAAGCGGCGGCGCGATGCAGTATATGTCATTCGATAGTGACAGCAAAGCCTGCCGAAGCGTTCCCGACATCTCTGGTGGGGGAAGTGTGCCATATCGTAGCAGAGCAAGCCAATGGTCCACGTGGGAATTCCGTGCTGTCCCCGGAGGGACGCGATGCTGAAGAGAAC
>JBOGMR010000553.1:0-4584 GCA_050746825.1 Bryobacteraceae bacterium
GTGGTGCTCTGCGCCACCGGCAACATGCCTGGGGGGCCGATCGGGGCGGCGGTCACGCACCAGGTTTCATCGTTCCTGGTGATGTTGAATTCGCTGCGGTTGCTGCGCGTCGTCCGATCGGCCGAGCCGCGGTGGCAGCGTTGGATCGCCGCATCGCCGCTGCCGCGATGGTTGGAGCGCGCTCGCGAAATCGAATACGCGGCGGCATGGCGCTGGGTTGCCGATCACCGCCGCGAACTGGCGCGCCCCGCGGTCTTCGCCGCAGCCGCGCTCATTCTGCTGAGCGGCGTCTACACCATCCGCCCCGACGAGGTGGGCGTGATCGAACGCTTCGGCCGCAAGATCCTGCCGAACCGCGAGCCAGGCCTGCACTACAAGCTGCCCTGGCCGATCGAGCGGCTGACGAAGATTCAAGCGCGGCGCATTCGCGTGGTCGAGATCGGGTTCCGCTCCAGCTCCGCGCAGCCGGATATCGAGCCCGCGGCCTACGAGTGGAACGTCCAGCACCGCTCGGGGCGTTTTCAGCGCAAGCCGGAGGAATCGTTGATGCTGACGGGGGACCAGAACATGATCGAGCTGAGCGCCACCGTCCACTACAACCTCGCTCGGGCCGATGATTTCATCTTCCGGCAGTTCGATGGCGAGACTACGATCCGCGCGGCCGCCGAATCGGTGATCCAGTCGATCGCGACCACGACGCCGCTTGACGATGTGCTGACGATAGGCCGGAAGAAGATCGAGGACAGGGCGCGAAGCGAGCTGCAAAAGCGGCTCGACCGTTACGGCGCCGGCATCGAGGTTTTGCGAGTGAAATTGCAGGACGTGCATCCTTCGCTCGAGGTTGTGGACGCGTTCCGCGACGTCTCGGGCGCTTACGAAGAAAAGAACCGTCTGATCAACGAGGCCGAGGGTTACCGCAACGAGCAGATCGCGCTGGCGCGCGGCAATGCTCTGGCGCGCCTCAAGGGAGCTGCCGCCTACACGCTGGGCCGCAAGAATCGCGCCGACGGCGACGCAACGCGCTTCATCCGCAGTGAACAGGCTTACCGCGGCGCGCCGGGCCCGACGGAGACGAGACTTTATCTGGAAACGATGGAAGAAGTGCTTCCGGGGAAGAAGAAGATGATCGTCGATCCCGGCAAGGCGCGCAGGCACTTGATGCTGATCGACGAAGGGGTCGAGATCACGCCGCCGGCGATTCCGCCCGTGCTGACCGCGCCGCCCCGCCCCAGGGAGGAAAGCGAATGATCGAACGTTATCGCAAGTACTATCCAGCAGCCGCGACGTTGGCCGCTCTCATCCTGATTTACGCCGCGTTTTTCCCGGTGCGCGAAACCGAGTTCGTGCTCATCACGCAGTTCGGCCGCCCGCTCTACACCGTGACCGAGGCCGGGCTGCATGTGAAGTGGCCGTTTCAGTCGGCGCTGTACTTCGATCGCAGGCTCCGGGTCTACAACCCGCGGCCGTCGGAATTCCTGACGCGCGACAAGAAAAACATCGTCATCGAGAACTACGTCGCGTGGAAGATTCAGGACCCGAACCGGTTCGTGCAAGCCGTCGGCGACCTCACTGCGGCGGAGATGCGCCTGCACGACATCATCTGGTCCGGCCTCTCGGCGGCGCTCGGCACGCACGACCTCGACTCGATCGTGTCGCCGAATCCGGAGAAAGTGCAAGCCGCCGCGATGCTCGACAACCTGACCGCGCTGACCGATAAAGCGGCCCTCGAACAGTACGGCATCAACGTGGTCGACGTTCGCATCAAGCGCCTGAATCTGCCGGAGCAGAACAAGCAGAGCGTCTACGCGCGCATGCGGGCCGAGCGCGAACGCATCGCGCGCCAGTATCGCGCCGAGGGCGAAGAGCAGGCGCTCAGCATTCGCGCCGATGCGGACCGCCAGAAGGAAGAGATTCTGTCGGTGGCGTATCGGGATGCCGAAAAGATCAAAGGCGAGGGCGACGCCGAATCGACCCGTATTTACGGCCTGGCCTATAATCGCAACCCCCGTTTCTATAAGCTGCTGCGCACCCTGGAATCGTACAAAAAGATCCTCGACGATAAAACCACCGCAATTCTCAGTTCGGATTCCGAACTGCTGAAGGTGCTGACGCGAGGCCAGTCGGGAGCGCAATGAGCACGCTGCACCTCGATCCGGTCATCGAGGAGCCGGTCGCGCCGCCGCGGCAGCCGGTCGAGCCGCGCTATCGGCGCATCGGGGCGGGTTTGGCGGCGCTCTGGCTGCTGACGAGCGTCTACATGGTGCGGCCCGAGGAGCAGGCAGTGGTCACGCGCTTCGGCGCCGTGGTCGAGCCGCGCGCCATGCCCGGAATTCACCTGTCGCTTCCATGGCCCATCGACCGCGTCACCAGGCTCAAGGTGCAGGAGACGAAACGGCTCGTGGTCGGGGGCGACCTGCCGGACTCCGTGCTCGGCCGCGCGCAGCCTCTCGTCTCGCAGTTTCTGACCGGCGATCAGAACATCATCAACATGCGCGTCGTCGTGCAGTACTCGATCGGTGTGCCGGCCGACTATCTGTTCCAGTCGCAGGACGCGGCGAAGGCGGTGGGGAGCGCCGTGGAGGCAGAACTCGCCCGGCGCATCGCACAGCGGAATGTGGATGCGATTCTCACGACCGAGAAAATCGCGATCCAGGACGAAGTTCGCGCCGGGGCGCAGAAGCGAATCAACGATTACCGTGCCGGCGTGATCCTGCACACGATCAACATCGAGTCGGTGACACCGCCGGCCGAGGCCGCGGATGCGTTTCGCGACGTTGCCAGCGCGCGCGCCGACGCCGTCCGGATCGTCAACCAGTCGCAAGGGTACGCCAACGACATCATTCCCAAGGCGCGCGGCGAAGCGCGGCAGATGACCGAAGCGGCCGAAGCTTACCGCCAGAAGAAGATTAACGAAGCGGCGGGCGACGCGTCGCGGTTCACGCAGATTGCCGCGGAGTACGAGAAAGCTGCGGGCGTTACCGGCGAGCGGCTCTACCAGGAAGCGATGGTCGAGGTACTCCCGCGGATCCGAAAACTGATCGTCGACAAGAACGGCAACCTCGATCTGACGATCATCCGCAAAGGGGAGACGGGACAGAAGAAGTGAGCCGGGAGCGCAAAGCGCAGATCATCACTCTGGTGGTGCTGGTGAGCGCTCTCGGGGTGGTGGCGGCGCGCAAGGCAGGTTGGAAGTTGTCCACAGCGCGCGTGGCGGCGGGCTTTTCTGCGATCGGCCGGCCGGCGGCGAAACCGGATCCGACTCCGCAGGATGCGATTTATGCGATGCTTGACGCGGCCCGCGCCGGCGACGCGAAGGCGTACCTCGCTGCCTACACCGGACAGATGGAGACTTCGCTCAAGCAATCGCTCGCCGAAACGGGCGAGCCGGGGTTCGCGAAGTATTTGAAGGAGTCGAATGCGGCGATCAAGGGCATCGCGATCATGGAGCCGCAGCCGCTCACCGATCGCGAGGTGAAGGTGCGCGTCGAGTACGTTTACCAGGATCGCAACGAAGCGCAGTTCATGTACCTGGAGAAGGGTGCAGGCGGATGGAAGATCGCGAGAGTCGACGGGACCGAGCGGGTGAAGACACTGGTTCCCTACGGCACGCCGGTGCAGTAATCTTACGCGCTTCGGGGCGCAAATAGGTCTTCAAATTCGCTTAAGAGCGCCAGATGAGAGTCGGTTTGCAGCGCCGCTCTCGAATAATACTTGTCTTCGGCAAATGACGTATTGACGCGACGCTCGAAAGTAAACGAGGGCCAAACTGGATTATCCGGGCCGAACGAGATGGCGGTTACCTGTTGCGACTGACCGCCGCCAAACACGGGTGTGTCGGATAGTTTTTTTGCGAACTGGTTGAGACGCTCGCAGGTATTACAGAAGTCCACTTTCGCTTGTACCACAAGTTCACTGTAATAGAATTTCTTCTTAACGATGCCGTCATGATAATTGAGTCCAAACTTCGCGGCGGACCAGGCCAATAGGTCCTGCAAGAAAGAATCGGACTTCTCGGTTGACGACGTCGTCTCCGCCATCATGCCGTCACCATAGATCTGAAGATTGACGTTCACTTGTATTCCGTCGACCGTAAAAGCACCGAGTTGAAAATGCCAGGGCTCGTTCGGCTTCTCATCGCGCTTTTGTCGCCGGAAATCGTAGCGATCCTCAAGTGCCTCGGCTAGAGTCGGATTTAGCCGAACGCCTCTTGGGTTCAATTCGTCAAAACTAAGAAGCCAAATGGATCTGGCGACAGCTACGTTAATCAACTGCATGATGACTAAAGCTGCTGTGGAAGGGACTGCGTAGCGCTTTTGGGTCGATGAGCTCCGGCCACATAGGCGAACAGGTCGTCTAGATCCTGTGCACAATTTGCCGGGGAGACAGGCGGGTCCGGGGGAACACCTGCGCCGTGTCTGGTTAGATTGCCAGACACCCCGATGATCCGTTTCTGAGCGATCAGACTGGGTAGCTCACCTGTGGACGTCTTGCTCGCAGACCACTCGAGCGTTAACTCTTCCTCCCTGCAAAACCGGAGTAATGAGTTTCGGCTGGCTCTTGAGAGATGTGGTAGGACATCGCCGA
>JBOGMR010000554.1:0-1892 GCA_050746825.1 Bryobacteraceae bacterium
GTTGTCGAAGTGGAACAGCAAGCCGTCGAAGGGCACGGGGGTTGAGCAGCCGCTGGCAGTTCATCAACACTGGCACATCGACGTGTCGTACATCAACGTCAGCGGGACGTTCTAGTACCTGTGCAGCATCTGGACGGCTGCAGCCGCTACATCGTGAACTGGAATCTGCGGGAGTCGATGACCGAGGTGGACGTCGAGGTCATCTTGGAGCGCGCCAAGGCCGGGAACGCCATTGTCGCTGGACGATGCGCGGCGTCTGGTGGAGGGTTATGTCGAGCATTACAACGATGTCCGCCTCAATAGTGCCATTGGCAACGTCACTCCGAAGGACATGGTCGCAGGTCGTCAGCATGAGACACATGCCGAGCGCGATCGGAAGCTGGAGGCGGCGCGAAAGCAGCGGCAGATTCGCCGGCAGCAGGCTGTATGAAGAACGAAGAGGCCGAGTCTCCAAGCAACCCACTGTCGAGGAAGTTGCCGTGGCCGAGTCCTGCGGGGTTTCGTAAACGCTACGCTGTCAGGCCGAGACCTATCTGGAGAGCATGCGCAGATTGCGGCATGTTCTCCTAGACAGGTTAGGAGGGACTCGGCTACTATCCTAAGTAGGTTAGGACGACCCATGCCCACTTCCATTCTCCCCGGCACACTCGATTTACTGATCCTGAAGGCCGTATCGCTCGGCCCGCAACATGGCTACGGAATCCTCCTGCGTATTGAGCAGACCTCCAGCGGAAATCTGCTGATTGAGCAGGGCGCGCTGTATCCGGCGCTCTACCGGCTCGAGGCGCAAGGCTTGCTTGGTTCGGAATGGGGTATTTCCGACAACAACCGGCGCGCCAAGTTCTACACATTGACTCCCGCTGGACGGAAGCGGCTGAAGGAAGAACTGAGTCATTGGAAGCAATTGACCAAAGGGATGGCGCTCGCACTGGGAGCCGAGGCGTGAACGTTATGAGGTGGATTCACAGGCTTTGGCGGCGCCGTCAAGTTGAAGCCGGCATGCGCGAAGAGATGGAATTCCACCGTGAGGTCCGTATCTCTGATCTGGTCGCCCGCGGCATGGATCCGGAGGAGGCTGCCCGCACCGCCTGCCTGGAGTTCGGTAGTGCGGAGGCCTACCGCGAAGAGTGCCGCACGGAACTGGGTTACCGGCCGTGCGACGAACTCGTCGCGGACCGCAGCTCCCGGCCGCAGGCGATTCGTAAAGTCGGCCATCGCTACCAGCCAGGAGGTCTGGATCGCGCCCTCTATGAAAGACAGCTACCGGACGCAGTAGAGCGTGTTCTTGCCGCGAAGATATATCTCGCCGTTCGCAACCGCCGGTGTGCCAATGAATTTTTCATCCGCGATCGTGTTGGTGGCAAGCACTTCGAACGTCTCGCCCATCTTAACCACGATAACGTCCCCCTCTTCGGAGGCCAAATACAGCTTGCCGTTCACACCTACAGGGGATGCTTTGAAGTTGTATGGTTTGGGCAGCCGCGTCTGCTGATAGTGGACCTTGCCGGATTGCGCGTCGTAACAGGAGAGCATCCCGGAGTCCGTGAGGACATACAACTTTCCATCGTGAACCACAGGCGAAGCGGTGTACGAGTTGCCGCGCTGGTTTTGCCACACGATCGCATCGGTGCCGGTGAGGTCGCCCTCGCGACCGAGGCGGATCGCCAGCAGATTCGGGTTCCGGAATCCACTCATTACGATCACTATCCCTCCGGAAACGACCGGCGAAGGAATTGTGTTTTGGCCGAGTCCGGTGGCCCACCAGAGCTTCTTGCCCGTTTCCAGATCGTAGCCGCAGACCTCGCGGCTCGCCGAGACGATGACCTGTTTGCGGCCGCCGACCGAAGTAATAAACGCGCCACTCCAGTTGGTCCGGCCATCGCGCGGCGTAC
>JBOGMR010000555.1:0-5747 GCA_050746825.1 Bryobacteraceae bacterium
CAATAGAACCCGCGCCGTCGGTTCCTAGCGAAATCAACCCACCGGCGCGCTTCAGGGTCATTGCTGCCGCGGCCTGACGAGGAAAAACAAACTGGTCGCTTCTGAACCATGAAGGGCTACGGCCGACTCGAAAAACGTGAGAGGGAGGGAAGAACCGCTCGAGGCGAGAGCTACGCAATTGTTCATTCTGAATGAAGTAATGAGACCCATTCGGGCCGCCATAGCCGGCCATCGACGTGGGAGTCGTGTAAATCCCGGACCTGACCAGAAACTGGACAATGTCGTGATAGAGCGGCATCGTGCCGTAAGAGTGTTCGTTCCCCGTAAAGCCATCGATCGCGTGGGTCAGATCGAGCTTCAAGTCGGACGCGCCTTCGGTCGTCGCCATCATGCCGAGCAGCCGGCAGGCGTCGATGATCCATCGCCGTTCCCGGCGGTTACCGGCGATGTATGCTTTGATGAAATCAGTGCGGTACTGCTCCTTGTACTTACGCACCAGCGTGATCGCGTCGTCCAAAGACGTGAGGGCACTCCCCGACAACAGGCCAGGACCAGTTGTGAGGATCCGCGGGGCCGGAATCTTCCCCGAGGCAACCAAGTCTTGATACGCCAGAATTGTGCTCGTCGTGCTCTGCGGATCGCGGACCGTTGTTACACCATAGGCAAGTTTTGCGATGAAATTCCAATGTGTGAGGTCCAGTATGCTTGGATGCATCAGGAAGTGCGCATGCGTTTCAATCAGACCGGGAATTATCGTCATTCCCTCGGCAGCGATCACCTTCGCATCCGCTGTAAACGATCGAGCGCCAGCCGACCCCACACTGACGATCCGGTTTCTCTGCACGATCACGTCGCCTTTGTCGACTACTCCGGTGGCTCCCATGGATATGATGCGGGCGCCTCTCAGCACAATGGTTGTCGGCGGCTGAAATGCGTCGACCTTTAGACGGACGTGCTGCTCATCCTCGCGGTTCTGGTTTCCGGAAGATGAAATCCGATAAAAAGTTGATCCTAGCGACCAGGTGACCGTCGCGCCTTGGTCAGCCCAATCGAAATAGTCCGCGCCCACTCGGCTGACTGTTGTAACCCGCGTTGAAGGGGAATCGAAGTCGACTGGCAGCGGTTTCGGCGCAACGATTTCCGACGGGTCCAACGAGATCCGGTACAAGCGGTCGCCAATCGTGGTGAGCGCGGCTCTGCCGTCGGGGCTAAGAACTACGGCTTTGTTCACGCTGAAGGTGTTTCTCGCGCTACGCGAATCATGTTCGACTTTGAGGTGATGGCGATAACCACTGCCGTCCCAATCGACAGAAATCAGGCCCTCCGGAGCTGTCACGTATACACGTGCGGCGGTTTCGGCAAAGTGGGGCCGCGTATAGCCGACGGCCTGAATGATTCGGTTCGCGCTGCCCCCGCCATGTGCGGAGATCCAGAACAATTCAGCATTAGGGAATGTGAGCGCGGAGCCAAGATACAGTTTCTCAAGTCGCTCCTGCCTTGGCGCCCGAATCGCAACGATCTTCGATCCTTCCGGCGACCAAGCCAGGTCGTAATAGTACGCTGGCACCGTAGTAAGGCGGATTGGCTCCCCGCGGCCGTCAGTGGCGGATTTCCAGATGTGTCCGCCGTCGTTGGTCCAACTGACAAACGCCAGCCACTTTCCGTCCGGAGACCACCGTGGTTGGAACTCCGGGACGCTGCCGTTCGTCAGCGGCCGCGGTTCTGCATCCTGGGAGTTCAAGACCTGGATCCGTGCGAGGGCCGAGAAGGCGATGCTTTTGCCATCAGGCGACTGAGTCGGATCTAGGATCAGCCGGATGTCGCGCGGCGAGTCGTCCAGCCGCAATTCAAATCGCGGAACGCGCTTCACGAGTTGCGATACACTCACGTGGAACGGTACTAGCGTGAAGCGGCCGTCCTCTATGCTGATCCGTCGGATCTTGCCACCGAAAGCTACGATCAGGTCTTTTCCGTCAGGTGTGAATGCGTAACCCGGCAGAATATCCCGCGAGGCTCCAATCGACTCCTGTTCGTCGCGGTCAATCGGAAACACCAGCCAACGCGTTTCTCCAGTGGACAAATCCTGAATCCGCAACCCGGTCTCCGTACCGAAGCGCGTGCCGAAAACGATCTTGGATCCGTCGGGTGACAGCAGGGGCCGGAAGGCGCTGCCGGGCGCTTGAATCACGGGCATGGATCTCTTTGTCTGGACTTCGTAACGCATGATCTGCCACAACGGCAGCATCGAATCGTGCGTGACGTGTCGAAGACTCTCGGCGAAGTAGAAATACCGTCCGTTGTTCGCAGCGGTCGCACCTAACGCCGATTTTCTTTCTTCCGGCGAGCGCGCCCTCTCGGACGGGTAGTGAGTTAACTGTCTTGGCGATTCAGTTGCGACGTCATACAACCAGAGGTTTGCCGATTTCCAAATGGCGTCCCTTCGTGATACCAAAATGGACTTGCCATCGTGCGTCCATGCCGGCGAGGTAAACAGCGCGAAATCCTCGTGCGTGATTTGCGCCATGGAAGATCCATTCGCGTTGGCGACCCACACGTTTTCTGCACCGGTCTGGTCACTCACATAAACGACCGTTCCATTTGGACCGAATTTCGGTTGACTGAAAAATCCATCGCCGTGCGAAATCTTCTTCGCCTTTCCGCCGGTGATCGGGATCACGTAAAGCTGGCCCAGGAGATCAAAAACAATCGTCTTGCCGTCTGGAGAAACGTCGACAGACATCCACGTCCCCTCATCGGTTTCGAACTCGATAAGGCGCGTGGGTGGGGTACGGCCGCCGTTGCTCTCCGGCGACCTGCCAGAAACGTTCTGAGCGGAGGCGGCGAACACACCAAATAAGGCGATAGCGGCGAGTCGACACGTTCCCCACGTAGCCAGCACGACGAGTATACGGGGAGGTTACCGAAAATGTACCAACTCACTTGCGGCGCCGACCGCTCACGGATGGTTAGGCTTGTTCCTCAGATAGGCGTACAACAGCTTGCTCCCATGCGGGATCTTGCTGCTCCTGCCTGACGGCTCGATCGTGACGTATACGGCATCCAACAGTTTCAGAGTTGCGGGATCATCGAACCGCAATGCCCAGCGATTCTGCGCCGTATTGTCGACATAGAGAATGCCCAGATTGAGCGGCAGATCCCGAGCCGAATCGCGCTGGCCCCACGCCTGGAAGGTGCTTTCGGGCTTTAACCCTCGCACCCTATGCAAATCGAACGCGTAGAAGACGAGCGACTTCCCCTCCGTATAAAATACTCGACCGAACGCCCGCTCGGTATCCCCCCGAACATTCACGTCGTAGACATCGATAATGTGGAGGTTCCGCGCACCCATCAGCTCGCGGATATCCCGATCGGTAGCTAGCAGCCGCTGCTGCTTTTCGATCGTCTGCTGCCGTTCTTCGGCCAGGCCATCCAGGTTGGTCAAACGTAACCGCAGGGATGCAGCGTTCTCTTGCTCTCGCAAACGGCTCTGGTCTGCGGCGGCGAATTCCTTGCGACTCGCCTCCACCGCGGACAGTGCGTCCTTGAGCCTGCTTGCGAGACCCGCTCGTTCCGCGTGTCCACGCGTCATCTCTGCGCTCAGGTTTTCCAATTCCTGACTCAGCAAACTGGCCTTTGACCTCCACTCTGCCGCACTTTCGAGCGCCACCTTGCGGCCTTCTTCCGCATTGGACAACGCCAAGATCTGTTCTCGGCTCTGCCGAGTGAGACGGACAACATCCTGAGCCATCGATCCGAGTTCACTGTCCGAGTGTGCCTGGACGGCTTTCTGAATCGGCTGCTCATCAGAGCGACGCAGTCCCTCGATCTCCTCAACCAGCTTGGCGTTCCGTTGCCGTAATTCATCTCGCTGATGCACCTCACGCCGCCACTGGTAGGCCAATGAGCCGGCTCCCAAGAGAAGAATCAGGGACACGAAGGCAAAAGCTCTCCCGCGCCACGCGCTTAGGTCCGGTCGCAGCCTTGCTATAGGCGCGACTCTCAGCCGTCGGTCATCTCGCTGAATCGCAGCCATCAGATGCTGCCAGGCTTCTGTGCGGTCTCCAAAGTGTTCTGGGGCGTCCTGGAACTGGACCTCCTCCACCAAAGCACCGATCTTGTGCAAGGCTTCGCTGTATGCAGTGAGTGAACGCCGGCAGTCGTCGCACTGCTCCAGGTGGTCACCAAGGAGCCTCGCTTCCTTGGCGCTTAGCTCGCCCGTTGGCGCGAGAGAGCACAACTCATCAAAATAGCTGTGATCCGAGCTGGAACGATCAGGTCTAGGTTCCATTCTTCTGACGAAAGAAACTCAAGTCGTCTTGCAGCAATACACGCAACCGCTGGAGGCCCCGATAGTAATGGTGGCGCACGTTGGAGAGAGAGTCATTTGACAAAGCGGCGATCTCACGTAGATCGAGACCTTCGAGGCAGTGCTTTTCGATCGCGAAACGCTGCCTTTCGCTGAGTGTTTGCAGCGCGCTCCTGACCTTCTCGCAGAGTTGTTGATTCCAGATTGCCAGTTCGAGGCTCATCGCGGCCTCAGTGACCGTGTCCATGTGTTGCGCACCAGAAAATAATCGGAACCGAAGCCACCGGCGGCGATCCAGGCTGCGGTGATACGCGATCTGAATGATCCATGAGGCGGCCGAACCCTTGTGTTCCTCGAAGAGCACGGCTCGTCGGAACAGGTAAAAGAACACATCCTGGACCACGTCCTGCGCCTCCTCTCGTGATCTCACGATGCGAAGAGCGACACTGAAAACACGCAGGTAATAGCGGTGAAAGAGTACCTCGAGCGCTTCGGAGTCCCCAATCTTAACCCTTTGAATCAGGATCTCATCGCGAATAAGGTCGGGATCCGAATTCGACTGCGCTCGAATCTTCGAGCCTCGATGTTTGTCCCCAACGAGTGGAAGTGCCCTGGAGACCGAACTCAACGCTGCCCCTGTCGAGCGGTTTGGGATGGTCCGCGCCCAGTCGTGTGCATTCGGCGCTGGGGTCTGTTTCGTTTGAATGCGCATTTAGATTCTAAACTCACTCCCATCGCAAGCCACTACGGTATCCCGTGAAGGCGGGAAAACTTCATCCACCGTTACAGAAGAGGTACGGCGACATGGCTACAAACAGGTCATACACACGTCTGTATCACGGTACCATTAGTACCTTCTGCGGCCAGCGGATGCCAAACCTCATCTGACCCGGAAGTAGATAGCAGAACCAACAATAATGGCTGCAAGCTATTGATTCTGAATAATAAGGGCATCAAGGACTGACACAGAAGGAGGCCCAACAATCGGCAATACTTATGGTTTTGCTAAGTTGTTGATTCTATTGGTCGAACAGTCTACCTTAACAGATGGTCGCGGGGTTCGAGTCCCGCGCGGCTCATAAACAAGCCCTTTGGCTTCGATGGCCATTTTCGGCGGCTACTTCGGCGCAGTTGGAATCGGATGCGCACCGTTGACTTCGGAGGCGGTTTTGTTTACAAAATCGACTACACCGGTTGGCCTTCATCGCGATGATCCTGCTTGGGTTGCGCGAAAATCTGCAAGAGTTCATATCTATCGGAAGACCGGAGCGGGCCCAGCATAAATGCAGACTCCTACGGCCCTTGGCGAGGGGCCAGCAATTCCCTCACAGGACGATTTCGGCCGTCTAGCGATTTCCGGCGGTCGGCCCGTTGACATCTTCGGCGAGCGGAACGGCTACCGGTTCGTTTCCTGTCAACTTCTTGATTTCTACCTCTAGCT
>JBOGMR010000556.1:0-10109 GCA_050746825.1 Bryobacteraceae bacterium
AACACTTCCAGACTCGTGAACTTTTGCAACGCCGTCAACGTCTCCCGCGCAACGCACTTGCCCTTGATTAGCGGAGCCTGCGAACGTTGTCCGCCCCCGCGGCCGTCCTGGCAACCACAATCGCTCCCGAACATCAGTTTGTTTTGATGCCGTGCCAGAAACGCGGAGGAAAACTCCGGGTCGCGAGCCAGCGCATTGCGTCCCGAGTTCGCGGAGAGGTCGCCGTAAAGATTCGGGTGATCTGCCAGCATTCGATCGGTCAAACCGCCGGGCTTTACGCTACCGGTGGGATACGCATCGTCGACAGGAACGGTAGCGCTGATGTTGGCCCAGAACGCGTCAGCATGTCCGATAAAGGTGGTGTTGCGGAACTCCTTCAGGATCGCCGGCAGTCGTTGGATTCCGGTGTTATACGTTCCGGGGCTGGCAGGCTGGGAGACTTCCTGAAAATGTAGCAGCACTGGCGCCCTGAACTCCGCGGCGAGCGCGTACACGCGTCGCATCTCCGGGCCGTCCACAGCGACTTGCGACTTTAACTCACCGAACCCGAGCGCGCCGCTTTCCGCGGCCTTTCGCAAGAGTTCAATCCCTTCGGATCTCGCGACGTTCGCGCTGGCGAACCAGACAAAACGGTCGGGGTGGTTTGCGACGTTAGCTTTGGTGCGCTCGGCCGCTTGTGCGGGCGCCAGGAGCACCGCCCGTGCGACGCCGGCGCCATCTACGTGGGCGAGATCCGCATCCGGCTGCATACGCGGGTGAAAATGGATATCGAGCACCGGCCCGCCCCATTCCTGTCTCGTCTGGCCCAGCAAGCAGGGCGCGATGACCGGCAAGGTAGTACATAAAAACCGTCGTCTGGCAATCATTGAATTGTCCCGAAAACAAGTTTACCGGAATCTCTGGAAATTGGCCTTTTGCTTGGGCGTGCAACAGGTCCCGGCTCAATCCCGGCGCCCGGCCAAAGTTCCGCAGATCTCTCCCCTGGAGAAACATCCGCATGGACCCCCACGCCGCTGGCTTGCTTATGACTGAATTGTAATATACTGACCAGAACACTGCTCCAGAGGAGTCTCTCTATGATTCGTGCTGGTGTTGCCGTTTTGGTCGTCGCAATTGTGACCACCACTTCTCCTTCGCACGCTCAGGTTCTTTACGGCTCGATCGTCGGAAACGTCAAAGACACGACCGGCGCCGCTGTCCCTGATGCCGGCGTATCGATTAAGGAAACCGCCACGAGCTTCATGCGGCAAACGCGCACCAACGACTCCGGACAATTCCAGTTCCCGACCGTTCCTGGTGGCGTCTACGAGATCACAGTCTCCAAAGCGGGCTTTACCACGTTCTCAACCAAAGACGTGAGCGTATCGCCCAACTCCATCGCGCGCGTCGATGCGTCGCTGGATGTGGGAGCGGTGACCGAGTCGATCCGCGTGGAGGCTGCATCTGCGGCACTGCAAACGGACCGCTCCGAGGTGCGCACGGAAATCTCCGCCAAGCAGTTCGAAAACGCGCCGCTGCCACCCGGACGAAACTACTCGCACATGTTCAAAGTATTGCCCGGCTTCACTTACCCGCGAAACGGCAATGGACCTTCCGTCGACCCTTCGCGCGCCGCGCTATACAACGTCAACGGTACGTCGCGCCAATCGAATTCGGTGCGCATCGAAGGCGCAGGCGTCAATCAGATTTGGTTGCCGCATCTGCCTGGCTACACTCCCGCGCTCGAATCGATCGACAGCGTTAACATCACCACAAACTCGTTCGACGCCGAAACCGGCCTCGCCGGAGGCGCGGCGATCAACGTCTCGATCAAGAGCGGCACCAACGATTTTCACGGCTCGGCGTTTTGGTATAACAACAACAACGCGACGAAGGCCAAGCCGTTCTTTCTTCCACCGGGCGAGCGCAAGCCGAAAGCAATCTACAACCAAAATGGCGCAACCGCCGGTGGGCCGATCATCAAGAATAAACTCTTCTTCTTCGGCAGCTACGAAGGCGCCTACGACCGGCAGCACGCCTCGCGCCTCGACACGGTTCCGGCTGTCGCCGTTCGCCGCGGCGACATGACGGCATCCGCCTCGTCAATCTACGATCCCGCCACGGGCGCCGCCAATGGCACCGGACGCACACCGTTTCCGGACAAGCAGGTGCCGCAATCGCGCATGGATTCCATCGCGTTGCGTATACAAAGTCTGCTGCCAAATCCGAATCTTCCCACCGCAACATCGAACCTGTTCAGCTCCGGAGCTTATCGTTTCAATTCTCAAAAGATGGACGCGAAGATCAATTGGAACGCGAGCGACAAGCTGACGATGTTTGCCCGCGGGGGCATCCAGGATCACGATTTTGAAAGCGGTCCGATTCTCGGCGAACTGATCGGGGCGCCGTTCTTCTCCACAGCTTCAGTGGCCGGTCCAACGTATGGAACTACCGGAAGCATGGCCGTGGGCGTAACCTATGTCCTGGCGCCGGCCCTGGTCTTCGACGGCAATTTTGGATATACCGCTTACGACGCCAACTCCACGGAACTCGGTCTTGGCAAGAACATAGGCCGCGATGAGCTCGGGATCCCCGGAACCAACGGCACGCGAGACTTCGAAAGCGGATGGCCGCGCTTCGCGGTCAGCAGCTACGCCACAATGGGCGCCCAGGGCAACCTGACGCGTCCGTTCTTCAATCGCGATCCTCGATACCAGTACGTCGGCAATGTCAACTGGTCCAAAGGCGCTCATTCGATCCGTTTCGGATTCGACTCTTCCAGGCAGCAGATCAATCACACGCAAGTGGAATTCGTGGGCGCCTCTGGAGGGCCGGCTGGAAATTTTGCGTTCGCCGGGGGCCCGACCGCACTGTCCGGCGGAGCCACCGTCAACCAGTACAACACCTGGGCGAGCTTTCTTCTCGGGCTGCCCACGATTCTCGGCCGCACGCTGCAGATTCCTCAGGAGTACAACGTCCGGACCACGATGCACAGTCTCTATGTCCGCGACCAATGGCAGGTCACCCGCACGCTCACGTTGTCTCTTGGAACCCGCTGGGAGTATTTTCCGATGCCCACCCGCTCCGATCGGGGCCTGGAAAACTATAACTTCCTGACCAACAAGATGGAGGTCTGCGGCGTCGGTCAGGTCCCGCGCGATTGCGGCATCGAGCAAAGTAAGCGCCTTTTCGCACCTCGCGTAGGATTTGCGTGGCGCGCCAAAGACGACTTCGTGGTCCGCGCCGGATATGGGATTACGGTCGACCCCTACAGTCTGGCTCGGCCCATGCGCACCAACTATCCGCTGTTGGTTGTGCTGAACGTCAGCGGGGCGAATGCCTTTCAAGCCGCCGGCCGCCTGCGCGATGGAATTCCCGCGATACCGGAGCCGAATCTCGGCAACGGCATCATCGACATCGGGTCGCAGGTTGCCGCCAACTCGCTGGAGAAAGACTACACGCGCGGCTACGTGCAAAGCTGGAACTTCTCGCTTCAAAAGAAACTCAGCGGGGGCTTCGTCGGACAAGCCGGCTACGTCGCCACACGCCAGGTTAACCGCGTGGGATTCCGCGAACTGAACTACGCCCCAATCAATGGTGGCAACGCCGGTCGCCTGTTGGCGCAGAAGTTTGGACGGACAGCGGAGACTCGCCAGGTCGGGCCTGTGGGCAACTCTCACTATGACTCCCTGCAGATGACGCTCGATCGCCGTTACTCGGCGGGACTTCACCTGGGAGTCGCCTACACCTGGTCCAAGTCCATCGGCGCCTGCTGCAGTGAGAACAGCGACGGGCTTTCCGCCATTCAGATCCCCGAGTACGGTAGACTCAACCGGTCGCTCACCAATTCTGACGTCCCGCATAACCTCACGGCCAACGCAATATGGGAACTGCCATTCGGCAAAGGCCGACGCTGGGCATCCGGAGGTGGACCTGCTTCCTGGCTGGCCGGCGGCTGGCAGCTCAACGGAATCCTGAGTCTGGTGTCCGGGTTCCCGTTTCATGTCACTGCCTCAGGCACGTCGCTCAACGCTCCGGGCAGCGCCCAGCGCGCCGATCAGGTGAAAGATAAAGTCGAGATCCTGGGTGGCGCCGGACCCGGCCAGTCGTTCTTTGATCCACTCGCCTACCGAGCTGTCACCGATGCCCGTTTCGGCGCCGCAGGCTTCAATTCCCTGCGGGGTCCGGGCATCGTTAACCTGGACGCCGGCATTTTCCGCGAGTTCCGCGTGACGGAGCGCTGGCGAATGCAGTTCCGGGCCGAGGCCTTCAACTTTACGAACACACCCCATTTCGGAAACCCCGGCACGAATGTATCGAACCTGCAACTGAATCCCGACGGCTCGATCCGCATTCTCGGCGGCTACACCGAAATCACGAGTCTGGCCAACACGGGTCGCGATGGCCAGGACGAACGGGTGTTTCGCTTCGGACTTCGGTTGAGCTGGTAATTAGCTCGCTTCGCGCGAAACCACGCTTTACCAGCTATTGAGGCTCGCAAATTAGGATGACACTCCGCACTGAACCGCGACCGCGAGGGAGCGGCTGCCACTCGCTTACGCTCGCGGTTCTGTGTCAGTTTTTGTCACCGTATTACGCGAGCCTCAATAGACGCGAATTCGAGGGCTATTGGGTGGCCTACGAAGGCCGCCATCGTGCACCGGCGAGGTGCTTGCCGTCGAGTGGGCGCACCTCATACGAGAATGGGGACATGGCCGATGTCAGGACCGGTGTAAGGATGGACAAGTGGCTTTGGGCCGCCCGTTTCTTCAAGACGCGCACCCTCGCCGCCCGGGCTTGCGGACTCGGCAGGATTGAATCCAACGGACAACCCGCCAAGGCTTCGCGCGAGGTTCGCGCCGGTGACCGCCTGGAGGTGAAAAACGACGGCGGCGTCTTTGAGATGGAGGTCCTGGCGATCAGTGAGATGCGCGGCCCGGCGCCAGTGGCTCAGACGCTCTATCGTGAAACAGACGCCAGCCGGGAGGTCCGGCTGAAGGCGGCAGAAGAGCGCAAAGCGGTTCCGCATTTCGAAGCGCTGCGAGACGGGAAACCGTCGAAGCGTGACCGCCGCCAGCTCGGACGGCTTCGCGGTCGCGTTTGACGTCAATCGCGGGATCACACCGCTGCGGCCCATGCACGCTCCAGCCGATCCGCATTACAATACCAACCATGATTTCTGTGCTTCGCGCGATGCTTCTCTGTGGCGCGGCCGTGTCGCTGCTGCCGGCCGAACCTGTCGGCGTGCGGATTCTGCTCGGTCTCACTGACAAAGATCCCGTCCGCTGGGACGGCGCGGTCACCGCTCGCGGTGCAAAGATCACTGCGATCGAGCCGTGGCGTTTCGAGACCGAAGATTCACTCGGCGCCGGCAACACCTGGAAGATGTCGACGCGCGCGATCCGGTTATTCGGCGCCGCGCAAGCGCTGCAACCGCGGCCCGTCGTCGCCAACGGCCTCGTCGTTTGGGTCGACCAGGCGGACGGCGCGGAGCTCGATATCAAGACCGCGCAAGGAAATTTCACCGCGCGCCTCGCCGAGATTCCCTATGGCAAACGCATCACGGCTTTGAACGGCCGCGCGATGGTGGATCGCGTGCCGCCTGTCACGCGCCTCACCAGCAACGCTGACGAGCAGGACTATCCGGCGGCTGCGGCCGGCAAAGGCGGCGCCGTCTGGGTGGCGTATCTCGAGTTCAAGCACCATCCGGATCACAACAGGCTGCGCGCCAACTTCGCCGAGGCGCCGGCCAATTTCGACGCGATGAAGACCGCGCCGGGCGGGGATCAAATTCTGGTGAAACGCTTCGCGTCCGGCGCATGGAGCGAGCCGATCGCGATCACCGAGCCGGGCGGCGATTTGTATCGTCCTGCTATCGCCGTCGACAGTTCCGGGCGCGCGTGGGTGTTCTGGTCCGCGAATCAGAACGGGAACTTCGACCTGTGGGCGCGCGCCGTCTCGAACGGTCAGCCCGGCGCGCCCGTCCGCATCACGAAGGAAGCCGGGTCGGATATCGACCCGGTCGCCGCGACCGACTCGAGCGGGCGCGTGTGGGTGGCTTGGCAAGGCTGGCGCAACGGGCGCGCGGCCATCTTCGCCGCCGCGCAGCGGGGCGACTGATTCACGGCGCCGGCGGCCGTATCTTCATCCAGCGCGAACGAATGGAATCCGGCGATCGCCGCATCGGGTGACGGTCGAGTCACCGTAGCTTGGGATAGCTACCGCAGCGGCAACTACGACATTTTTTTCCGCACCGCGGCCGCGCCAGGCGCATGGGGCAAGGAGACTGGTGCGGCGGCGTCCGCCAGATACGAAGCGTACCCGTCGCTTGCCTACGATCCTTCCGGAAGGCTCTGGATGGCGTATGAAGAGGGTGCGACGCGCTGGGGTAAAGACTTCGGCGCGTACGACACAGCCGGCGTCGCCCTCTACCAAGGCCGCGCGATCCGATTGCGTGGATTTGAGAAGGACGGCCGCGCCGTAGAAACGCCGCACGATCCCGGCAGCGCGCTTCCAGGTTTGCCCGCTCCTCGCGCCGATGCACAGACGCGCCAGTCGGACAGCTCCGAGTGGCTCGATCCCCGGCCTGAGTTGCACAAGTCGAGGCCCGAGAGCCGTCCGGCGCCGAACGCACAGGGCCCGCGCAATTCGATGCCGCGCCTTGCCGTCGACAGCTCGGGGCGATTGTGGCTGGCGGCGCGCAGCGCGCACCCTGTATTCTGGAATCCGCTGGGAACCGTGTGGACCGAGCACGTGATTTCATACGACGGCAGCCAGTGGACGGGACCGGTGTTCCTGACGCACAGCGACAATCTGCTCGACAACCGGCCGGCGCTGGTTTCGACGCAGGCCGGGCGGATGTGGGTGGTCGGCTCGTCGGATGCACGCCGGCAGTTTCAGCTTGGTCAGGCGAACCTGCCGCCGCGCCGCGCCGCCGGCGTCCCCGACCCGTACAACAACGATCTCTACGTCAACGAGCTTGTGCTCACGCCCGCTACTCAAACGATCAGCGCGAAAGCGGTGGGGCAGTCGATTTCGCCCGCCCTCGATCCCCTCGACAAAGCGGAAGCCGCAACCGTCGCTTCCATTCGCGCCCAACGCATCAAAAGCCAGGCCGGCGATCTGAAAGTGCTGCGCGGCGAGTTCCACCGTCACAGCGAAGTCTCCGGCGACGGCGGCGGCGACGGCGCCATCCTCGATCAGTGGCGATACGCTCTCGATGCCTCCTCGATGGACTGGGTGGGATGCTGCGACCACGACAACGGCGGCGGGCGTGAGTATACGTGGTGGATCGCGCAAAAACTGACCGACATCTTCTACACGCCGGGCCGCTTCGCCGCGATGTTCAGCTACGAGCGCAGCGTCCCGTATCCGGAAGGCCACCGCAACGTGATCTTCGCGCAGCGCGGCATCCGCACATTGCCGCGTCTGCCGATCTCGTCCGCGGATGCGCCCGGGAAAGCGCCGGACACCCAGATGCTCTATCGCTACCTGAAAGCGTTCAACGGAATCGTGGCGATGCACACCAGCGGTACGAACATGGGCACGGACTGGCGCGACAACGATCCCGCGACCGAGCCAGTGGTGGAAATCTACCAGGGCGACCGGCAGAACTACGAAATGCCTGGTGCGCCGCGTTCGAATCGCGAGGAGGATTCGATCGGCGGGTGGCGTCCCAAAGGCTTCGTCAACCTGGCGCTCGAGATGGGTTACAAGCTGGCGTTCCAGGCCAGCTCCGACCATATCTCGACGCACATGAGCTACTGCAACGTGCTGTCGCGCGATGCCACACGCGAAGCGGTCCTCGACGCTTTCCAAAAACGCCACGTGTATGGCGCGACCGACAACATCTTCGCCGATTTCCGCAGCGGCGCCCACATTCTCGGCGACGCGTTCACGACGTCGCAGCCGCCGGAGCTGAAGGTGAAGCTCGGAGGCACCGCCCCGTTCGCCAAGGTGCACTTGATCAAAAACAACCAACACGTCTACTCGATCGAGCCGAAGAAGCGCGACGTGGAGTTTACCTGGCGTGACAACTCGCTGGCGCCCGGCAAGACCTCCTACTATTACGTGCGCGGCGAACAAGAGGACGGCGAAATCGTATGGGTCTCTCCTATGTGGATCACCTACCAACCATGACTGTGCCGCCCGTGGCGCAAGCACTCGTGCCAGCCGCAGGTCGGAGACCTCCCCCCCACGCACTCGGTTATGATGTCTTAGTTATCTGTGTAAGGGCTTACGTTCACTTATAGGAGCCACCCCTTAAATGCACACACCGGCCCTGTTGCTGGTCACCGCCACCTCCCACATCACCTCACTGGATTGGCTGATGATCGCCGCCTACTTCGCGATCCTGCTCGGCGTCGCCTGGTGGGTGGTCCGGAAAGGTAAAGACTCCGCCGCCGACTACTTTCTCGCGGGCCGCAACCTCGGCTGGTGGGTCATCGGGGCCTCGATCTTCGCATCCAACATCGGCTCCGAGCACATTGTCGGCCTCGCCGGATCGGGCGCAACCAGCGGCGTTGCAATGGCGCACTACGAATTGCACGCCTGGTGCCTACTCGTCCTCGCCTGGGTCTTCGTACCGTTCTACATGCGCTCCATGGTGTTCACGATGCCCGAATTCCTGGAGCGCCGGTTCAGTGTGAGCTCCCGCTATGTGCTCTCGATCGTCTCTCTGGTCACATTCGTTATCTCGAAAATCGCAGTCGGCATCTTCGCCGGCGGCGTGGTGTTCGGCACGCTGCTCCCGGAAATGCACCTCGACATCGGCGGTGTGACGATCGACAGTTTCTGGATCGGCTCCGTTATGGTGATCGCGCTTACAGGCCTCTACACCACGCTCGGCGGCATGCGCGCGGTCGCCTACAATGATGCGGTCCAAGTGACCGTTCTGATCATCGGCTCCTTCCTGCTGACCGCCTACGGACTGGTCGAACTGGGCGGCTGGAGTGAGCTCCGCCGCTGGTGCGGATCGGACATGTTCAACCTGTGGAAGCCGCTTATCCCAGCCGGCGTCGCGGGCACATGGGCGCCGGTGATCGAAACGAACGCCGCCGGGCAGCTCATCCGTCAGGCGTGGTATTTCAACGGCAACTTCCCGTGGCTCGGCATGCTGTTCTGCGCGCCGATTATCGGGCTATGGTACTGGTGCACGGACCAGTACATCGTGCAGCGCGCGCTCGGTGCGCCGAACGAAACAGTCGCGCGGCGCGGCAGCATCTTCGGCGCGTTCCTGAAACTGTTTCCGGTCTACCTTTTCATTATTCCGGGGCTCATCTGTTTTGCACTCGCCAAGAGCGGAAAAATTCCGGAGCTGGCCCCGCTCATAGGACCCGATGGACAGGCAATTCCGGCAGCCTCGAACGGCGCCTTCCCCATGATGGTCCAGTATCTGTTGCCGCCGGGGATTCGCGGCATCGTCGTCGCGGGATTGCTTTCGGCCTTGATGGGTTCGCTCGCCGGCGTGTTCAACGCGTGCTCGACATTGTTCACGGTCGACCTTTACGAGAAGTGGAAGCCAAAGGCGACGCAGCATCAGCTCGTGCGCACAGGCCGCTTCGCCACCGTCGTTATGGTGCTGATTGCGGTGGCGTGGATCCCGGTCATCAAGAACGCGCAGGGGCTCTATACTTACCTCCAGGCGGTGCAAGGTTATCTCGCGCCGCCGATCTTCGTTGTGTTCTTCTTCGGTGTGTTCTTCAAGCGACTCAACGCGCAGGGAGCTCTCTGGGCGATGATCGCCGGCTTCGCGCTGGGCCTGTTCCGCATGATCGTCGACACGCCTGTGACGCTCGGCCTCGGAGGCTACGAGCAAGGCTCGTTTTTCTGGATCATCAACAACATCTACTTCCAATACTTCAGCGTGCTGATCACCATCGTGTCGGCCGTGGTCATGGTTGTGGTGAGCTACATGACCGCCGAGCCCGACTACAAGAGGATCCAGAGCCTCACCTTCGAAACCTTAACAGGGGAGGATCGCCGGCGAACGCGCGAGGGCTGGGACTGGAAGGACGTCGCCTCGTCGTCGGTCATTTTGTCGTGCATCCTCGGAGCGTATCTTTACTTTCGAGGATAACCGCCCGTTGGGCCCTGGTTGCGAATCTTCGGCGCGACCGTTAGAATCAATC
>JBOGMR010000557.1:0-5521 GCA_050746825.1 Bryobacteraceae bacterium
CATGAGTTCGTCGGCGAAGTCATTGAGTGCGAGAATCCCGCCTTGCTCGGACGGCGCGTCGTGGGTGAAATCAACCTCGCTTGCGGCGCTTGCGCCTGCTGCCGCCGTGGCCTTGCGCGCCACTGCGAACGCCGTCGAGTGCTCGGCATCGTCAAGCATCCCGGCGCGTTCCGTGAATTCCTGACGCTGCCCGAGCGCAACCTGCACGCCGTGCCCGATTCTCTCCCGGCAGAGCACGCGGTTTTCACCGAGCCGCTCGCCGCGGCCTGCGAAATTCTCGAACAGGTGCGGCTTCCGTGCGGCGCATCCATAGCCGTGTTGGGTGACGGCAAGCTGGGCCTGCTGATTGCGCAGGCGCTGTGCGCGCACGGCTACCCGGTGCATCAGTACGGACGCCATAAGGATAAGCTGCGCATCGCGGAGGCCGCAGGCGTTGACACCGAAGTTGTTTCGACGCGTCTCCCAAAGGCGGCCTACGATTGGGTGGTCGACTCGACCGGCTCGCGCGAAGGCCTGGCTGCCGCGGTTGCCATGACCCGTCCGCGCGGCACCGTCTTTATGAAGTCTACGGTGCACGGCAAGGTCCCGATCGATACCGCACCGGTGATCGTGAACGAAATTACGCTGGTCGGCTCGCGGTGCGGCCGCTTCGAACCTGCGCTTGAGCTCCTTGTGCGCAACCTGGTCAACGTCGCCGGTATGATTTCCGAAAAGCTTCCACTCAGCGAGGCGCCTCGCGCGTTTGCACAAGCGGCCCGTCGCGGCGTCCTTAAGGTTCTTCTCTCATGAAACTGCTCATCACGGCTCTCCTGTTCGCTGGCATCAGCTTCGCTCAGACGCCGTCGCGCCCCCGCATTCCCGGCGTCGGACACGTCGCGTTCTGCGTAAGCGACATCGAAAAATCTCGCGTCTTCTACAAAGATCTTCTCGGATACCAGGAGCCCTTCGACCTGAAAAAGCCCGACGGCTCGCTGAGTCTGACGTTCATCAAGATCAACGATCATCAGTATGTCGAGCTGTTTCCCGGACTCAAGCAGGATGGCGACCGCCTTCACCACATCTCGATTTACACCGACAACGCCGAGCGGATGCGCGTGTACCTCGGGTCGCGCGGCGTAGCCGTTCCCGCGTCTGTACCCATGGGCCGCATCGGGAACTCCAACTTCAACGTGAAGGATCCCGACGGGCACACGGTCGAGATCGTGCAGTACGAACCCGATGGCTGGTCGATGCGCGAGCGCGGCAAGTTCATGAACGACAACCGCATTTCGACCCGCATGCTGCACACAGGAATCATTGTGGGCGATGTGCCCGCCGCGATGAAATTCTACGGCGAGATTCTCGGCTTCCGCGAAATCTGGCGCGGCAGCCGCGACGGCGAGACGCTCGACTGGATCAACATGCAGGTTCCAGACGGAACCGACTACGTCGAATTCATGCTGTACCGCAAGCTGCCCGCGGGAAACGCGCGCGGCTCGCAGCACCACATCTGCCTCGAAGTGCCGGACATGGATGCCGCCAGGGCGCGGATCGAACCTCGCGTCGCGCGCACTGGTTACAGCCGCCCGCTCGAAATCCGCACGGGCGTCAACCGCAAGCGCCAGTTGAACCTTTACGATCCCGACGGCACCCGGACCGAATTGATGGAGCCGCGTACTGTGGATGGGAAGCCCGCTCCGTCCGCGACCGCGCCGCCGCCGGTGAGAGTCAGTCAGTAGGACCAAGCGCCGAGACGAGTCTCGGCGCGGCAGGCACGAATGCCTGCATGGCCAAAGGCGAGAATCTTTGCGCGACGCAAGGATTCCGATAGCACAAATGATGGGCAGGCCGGAGACCTGCCCCACGCATTCTTCGAGGGCAGGCGAAACCGCCTGCCCCACCTCCCATCGTTGTTTGCGGCAAAGCCGCGCCATGCCACGTCTTCCGATTCGCGAATTCAGGTGACGAGTTTTGACGCCCGTTTCCGCAATAGGAAGTTGAGGCCTCACATAGCGAATCGAAAGAGGAAAACAATGAACATCTCCCACCACCTCCATACCCGTCGCGCCATTTTTTCATGCGTCGCGCTTGTGGCTCTTGCCGCCGCTCCAGCCGCGGCGCAGATCCGCCCGTTCGGCGATTCCGAAGTCTTCGCGGCTGTCCCAGCGCCTGGCTTCCCGGAAGGCATCGCCACTCATGGGAACCGTGTCTACGTCTCCGGTCCAGCCGCGTTCGGAATCTCCACGCCGCCGGTGGTCTGGGCGTTCGATCACAAGTCGAAGGCCCTGGTGGCGCAGTATCCGATTCAGTTCAGCAATCCGTTCGTGCCCATGCGAGGGCTGTCGTGCATCGCGTTTGGTCCCGACGGCAGGCTCTACGCGATCGAACCGTTCGTCGGCATCATCCGCATGAATCTCGACCAGGCCAACACGCAGGACGTCTACTCCGCGTTTCCGCCGCCTCCTCCGAGCGGCGCCTTGCCCAACGATCTCGCGTTCGATCAGGCAGGCAACCTTTACGTCACGGACAGCTTTCAGGGACTGATTTACCGCATCCCGGCGGGAGGCGGCGCGCCGCAGGTCTGGTTTCAGGACGCACGCCTGGCCGGGAACCCGCAATTACCGTTCGGCGTGAATGGCATTCGCTTCGACAAGCAGAGCCAATTCCTCTACGTGAGCGTGACCGTGCGGAATGACTTCAGCGGGGCGATCTATCGGCTGCCGGCGGTACAGAATCCGACTGCGCAAGACCTGAAGGAATTTCACGTCTATCCCGCGACCCAGTTCGGCCCTCCGGCTCCGGATGGAATCGCGTTCGGCAAGTCCGGCAAGTTGTACGTGGCGCTGGCTGGATCGAGCCAGGTGTCGGTGCTCCGCGCGGATGGAACTGAAGCGGTCGTATTGTCGGGACCAGCAAAGTACCCCGGTTCGAACCAGACGCTTCCGTGGGCCAATCCGGCGAACATCGCGTTCGAAGATCAGGAAGGTACGCTGCTTGTGACGAACCACGCCAGCCTCGTTCCTTTCGATCCGGCGTTGTTTGCGGTGTTCGATGTGGTGGTGAACGACAAGGGCGCGTCGCTTCCGTGAAGGCGGCCCACGGGCCGCACCACGATTCAGCGGGGCAGGCGGAAGATGAACAGGCGGCTGGGCGAGTCTTCCGGTAGAAGATACAGGCGGTCGCCGGAGACGGCCATGCCCTCATGAGTGAACACCACGCCGCGATTCGTTTTGCCGGCGCGGACCCGCCGGATTAAGTGGAAGTCCTGAGAGTCAAGCCAGTCGATGGCGCCTTCGTTTCCGCGCAGGCCGCTCGCGATCAAACCGCCGGCGGCCTTCATATCCTGATAGCGAGTGCCCGCAGGGTTATCGTGTTTGCCGATGAGCTTGCCGTTGCGATCCCACACGTAGAGTTGCCGCGCATCCCAGTTGCCGCCGTAAACGCGGCCGCTCGCCGCCGCGACGCATCCGATGTGATCTGGCGCCTGCCATTCGGCTTCCAGGTCGAGAGTGCGCTTGCTGCGCCGCTGGATCACGGCGGAACTGGAGGCCCTGTATTCGGCGACAGGCAGCCACAGCGAATCGCCTTCCGCTGCGAGACCGCCGGGGTGGTAGCGGTCACCGGAGTGAACCGGGACCGCACGAATCAGCTTTCCTGTAGCGAGCTCGAATTCGGCCAGATGTCCGGCGCGCTTCTGCCGGTCAACCCATGTAATCCACAAGCGATTGCCTTCGACTTCGATGCCTTGCACGTGGTCCATCGGGGCCTTGATCTCGACGATTCTCTCGGGCGCTCCCAGGTCGGACACGGGCGCTGAGAGCCCATCGAGCAGCATGCCGGTGAGCCGCGAGATGAGAATGCTGCCGGCGTTCTCGGGCGAGTAGTCCGTGCGAAGCATGTCGTCGACGGTGATGGCAATCGCGATTCGTCCGCCGAGCGAGCGGACGAGGCCGACGTCGCTACGTAGCCGATCGAGCGAGCCGGACTTACTGGCGACGTCCCCGCCCGGCAACTGGCGCCCGATGCCGTCCTTGAATTGTTGCCGCTGCAGAATGGCGAGCATCTCGCGCGACGCCTCGGGCGATACCACTTCTCCGCGAGCAAGCTTCTCGAGGAGCTTCACCATTTCGTGCGGCGTGCTGACGCCCAGACCGAATCGCTTATACTCTTCGCGCAGCCCTTCGCGGCTGTGCCCGGCCTGTGCGCCGCGGGCGAGCACTTTCCGCAGTGCGCGCGTGCCCGGCAGACCAAGCTTATCCATTTCGGCGTTCACGAAATCGGCGCCGACACGATCGAGCACAAGGTTGGTGGCGGTGTTATCACTGACGACGATCATCAGATTTACCAGGTCGCGAAGTGGGAAACGGAGACCGCTCGCGAATTCCCGGAGCACGCCTGTGCCGGTAACCTTGTCCTCCTGACGCAGCACCAGAGGGTCGTTCCAGCCGGCCCTGCCCTGCGCGACCGCCGCGAATACTCCCGCCATGATGGGCAGCTTGATAGTGCTGGCCGTTCGCACGCGCTCATCGCCGCGAAGGTCGAAGGTCTGGCCCGTGTCGAGATTCTTGGCGTGAACACTGACGGTGGCCGGGGTCTCCGCAATCGCGGACCGAATTCGCGTTTCCATCTGCTGGCGCGCGGCCGGTGGTTTCGCATCCACCAGGCCTGCGTCGTGGAGCTTTGCCCGAATTAGCGCCGGACGGCGCGCAAAGAGTTCGCCAACAGACCCGCCGTCGAAGTTGAGCGCGTAGTAGGTGACGCCGCTGGCCCGCTCGACAAACCCGACGTGCCACGCAACCGGCCCCCCACTCGTATCGCTACACGTTCCTGTCTTCCCATACCAGCGATAGACCGGTGTGGTTTCGAGCAGAAGCAGCTCACGGACAATCCCGGTCGCCAGCGGCGATATCCCGAGCCGGTCTTCGCGGAAGCGTTGGAGAAACCGCACCTGCTCCTCGGCGGAAATCTTCAGACCCTGACCGATCCAGAACCGATCGATGCCTCCGGACATGTCGCGGTTGCCGTAATCGAAACGATTGAGAAGCTGCTGCATGCGCTGCGGGCCCACGCGGCGCGCCGTTTCGCGGTAATACCAGGCGGCCGAAGTGCGGAGGGCGGAACGGAGGTCCTGATCGCGGTTCCACGGAGGCCGCTGGTCTCCGTCGCGCTTCGGATCGTAATCAAGCGTGAAGGCCGCATCGGGGACGGCCCCGGTTTCGAGCGCAATGAGGGAATTCGGAATCTTGAATGTCGAACACGGAGTGAAGCGCCGCCGTGCGCGCTCAGGGTTCTGCACCGTGAGCTGGGCGGAGTGGTCGAGGAGGACGAACGTCTCGCTTCCGGCGGCAGCCCACCCGAGTGGAATTGCGCTCACGATGAGCAGGGGCCACAGGCGCAGGGTCCACAAGAACATGGAGACATTGTACTCGTGTTAACACTTCTTACCTTATCGGTTAGCCGGCGGGTTGCGCTCACATGCGCGAATCCATATAATCAAGTCAACTTTTGATTTCTGGGGGGGACACATGACGCGCTTTACTCT